>NZ_WJSP02000533.1 GCF_009720255.1 Agromyces humi
CGAGCAGTGCCGCCCGAGCCTCCTGCAGGGTCGCGGCCCACTGCTCGGCCTGCGCCCGCGCCGCCGGGTCGGGGTAGAGCGACGGATGCCGCGCCGCGGACTCGGCCGCGTAGGCGTGTTCGACGAGCTCGGGGGTGAGGGGGGAATCGGGGGAGAGGCGCAGCACCTGCCGCGCCGTGAGAGCGTCCACAGCGTGATCGTATGGCCTCGCGGCGTCAGTCGTGCAGGATCGCCTGGAAGAGGTCGTGATCCTGCCAGCGGCCCGCGATCTTCAGGTACCGCGGCGCGAAGCCGATGCGCTCGAACCCGTTGCGCTCGAGCACGCGTTGCGAGGCGGCGTTGTGCGGCAGCGTCGCCGCCTGCACGCGGTGCAGGTCGAGCTCGTCGCGCGACATCCGGAGGACCTCGCGCACCGCCGACGTGGCGATGCCCCGGCCGTTCCGGGCGCCGTCCACCCAGTAGCCCAGATTGGCGCTCTGGAACGGTCCGCGGACGATGCCCGAGAGCGTGAAGCGCCCGATGATGCGTCCGGTCGACCGCTCCTCGAGCGTGAGGGGGACGGATGCCCCGGAGACGGCGCTCGCGAGCTGCGCGTCGACGTCGGCGGCCTGCCCCTGCTCGGTGAAGAACGCGTCCTCGCGCGCCGGCTCCCACGGGGCGAGGTGCTCGCGATTGCGCACGTACGCGGCGGCGAGGGCGGCCGCGTCGCCGGCGTCGAGGAGCCGGAGCACGAGGTCGTCGGCGAGCGGAACGGCACGGATCATCCTTCGATCCTATGGAGCCGGGCTCAACCGGCCGGGTGACGATGTCGCCGGTCGGTGAGACGATGGGCTGGTGCCCGAGCTTCCCGAGGTGGACGCGCTCGTGGGGTTCCTCCGCGAGCGCGCAGTGGGTCACGCCATCACGTCGGCCACGGTCGCAGCGATCTCGGCGCTGAAGACCTTCGATCCGCCGTTGCAGCAGCTCAACGGCGCGACGATCCTCGCGGCGAGCCGGCACGGCAAGTTCGTCGACCTCGCGGTGGGCGACCTGCATCTCGTGTTCCACCTGGCGCGTGCCGGCTGGCTCCGGTGGTACGACGAGCTGCCCAAGACCGTGATCCGTCCCGGCAAGTCGCCCATCGCGCTGCGCGTGCGACTCGACGACGGCGCCGGGTTCGACCTCACCGAGGCCGGCACGAAGAAGTCGCTGGCGGTCTACGTCGTGCGCGACCCGGCCGAGGTGCCCGGCATCGCCCGGCTCGGACCCGACCCGACGGCGCCCGACTTCTCGCTCGACGACTTCGCGGGCATCCTCGCCGGCCGCCGTACCCAGATCAAGGGGCTGCTGCGCGACCAGTCGGTGTTCGCCGGCGTCGGCAACGCCTACTCCGACGAGATCCTCCACAACGCGCGCATGTCGCCGTACGCGCTCGCCGCCAAGCTGAAGCCCGATGACGTCGAGCGCCTCTACCACGCGCTGCGCGACACGCTGTCCGACGCGATCGCGGCCGCCGCAGGCCGCCCGCCCGAGCAGCTCAAGGACTCGAAGCGCACCCGCATGCAGGTGCACGGCCGCACGGGAGAGGCCTGCCCGGTGTGCGGCGACACCGTGCGCGAGGTCATCTTCGCGGACTCGACGTTCCAGTACTGCCCGACCTGCCAGACGGGCGGCAAGCCCCTCGCCGATCGGGTGCTCTCGCGTCTGCTCAAGTGATTCGGCGGGGCATCGCCGAGTCGTGATGTCGGATGCCGCTGCCAGACTCGTCGCGATGACCGACGCACTCCACACCCAACGCCTCCTGCTCACGCCGCTCACCCTCGACCACCTCGACGACTACCACCGCGTCTACGGCGACCCGCGCACCTGGGAGCACCTGCCGGCCGGCCGGCACACGAGCCGTGGGCAGTCGGCGCAGGCGATCGAGCGCTCGATGCAGAGCCTCCGCGCCTCGGGGTTCGGGCACTGCGCCGTCGTGCTCCGCACACCCGTCGGCGCGCTCGGCCCGGGATCGTTCGTCGGGTCGGCGGGCGCATCGATGCTGCCGTTCGGCG
>NZ_WJSP02000534.1 GCF_009720255.1 Agromyces humi
GACGCGCAGACGAGTGCCGCCTCGGCCCGGCCCTCGACGACGGCTCGCACCTCGTCGCGGTCGGCCCAGAACGCGTCCTCGGGCGACAGCGTCAGCGGCCCGGCGGTGCGCGGCGCCTCGTATCCCGTCTCGAGCCGGTGTCCCTCCGCCGTCCAGCGACGCAGTCCGCCGTCGAGCACGGCGACCCGCGCGACACCCGCGGAGCGGAGCAGCCACCACAGCCGGGCCGCCCACTGGCCGAGCGACGTGTCGTAGATCACGACCGTGACGTCGTCGTCGATGCCGAGCTCCCGGGCGACGCGCTCGAGCCGCGCGGCATCCGGCCTGGTGAACGAGAACGGCCCGGCGGGGTCGGAGAACTCCTCGAGGAGGTCGGCGAAGACCGCACCGGGCACGTGACCGGTGATCAGGTACTCGTCGAGGCCGCTGAGCCAGTGGAATCCGGCCGGGGAGTCGACGCCGAGCACGCTCGCGTCGAGTGCGATGAGGCGGGGGTCGCCGAGACGATCGGCGAGCCAGTCGGCGGTGACGAGTTCTGCTGGGAGATCGAGGACCGGCATGCCGACACGCTAGTCGCGGCAGGTCGCGCGCCGGGCGGATGGCGCAACAGGCCGTAACCGTCGACGGGCGTCAGCGCAGCGGGCCCCTGCGGCTCTCGAGCCACAGCGTGTGCTCGCGGAGGCCGTTGCGCACGGCCGCCTTGATGATGAGGTAGCCGATCCACAGCATGAGCGCGAGGACCGCGAGGTAGACGACGAGGCCGATGACGAGGCCGATGAGGCCGAGGCCCGCGAACAGTTCGGGCGTGACGGGGCTGGGGGTGTCCATCACGTCAGATTGTCAGAGCGGCGCGCGTCGCGCGAGAGTCCCGATCGGGGGCCACGGCCGCGCCCAGGTGCACGGTCGTGAGGTCAGCACTCGATGACGTTCACCGCGAGGCCGCCCTCGCTCGTCTCCTTGTACTTCGTCATCATGTCGATGCCGGTCTGGCGCATGGTCTCGATCACGGTGTCCAGGGACACGAGGTGCGTGCCGTCGCCGTGCAGGGCGAGCCGAGCCGCGGAGACGGCGGTGGACGATGCGATGGCGTTCCGCTCGATGCACGGCACCTGCACGAGTCCGGCGACCGGGTCGCACGTCAGGCCCAGGTGGTGCTCCATCGCGATCTCGGCGGCGTTCTCGATCTGGCGCGGGGTGCCGCCGAGCACGGCGCAGAGCGCTCCGGCGGCCATCGCGCACGCCGAGCCGACTTCGGCCTGGCAGCCGCCCTCGGCGCCCGAGATGGAGGCGTTCTTCTTCACGAGGCTCGCGATCGCCGCGGCGGTGAGCAGGTAGCGACGGATGCCCGCGGCATCCGCACCGGGCACGAAGCGCAGGTAGTAGTGGCCGACCGCGGGGATGATGCCCGCGGCGCCGTTCGTCGGCGCGGTCACGACGCGCCCGCCCGAGGCGTTCTCCTCGTTGACCGCGAGCGCGAAGGCGTGCAGCCACTCGGTGGACGTGTCGCGCAGGTGCTCGTCGCGGTCGTACTCCTCGAGACGGCGGCGCACCTCGGGTGCGCGACGCTTCACGCCGAGCCCGCCCGGCAGCGTGCCCTCCGCGGCGAGTCCGTGCTCGACGCACTCGGCCATCGCCGCCCAGATCGCGTCGAGCCCGGCGTCGATGCCCTGCTCGCCGTGCACCGAGACCTCGTTGTACCGGGCGACGTCGCAGAACGAGACCCCGTGCTCCTCGCAGAGCGCGAGCAGCTGGTCGGCGTTGTCGTAGGGCAGCGGATGCCGCAGCGCCTCGGACTCCTCGGGCGCGTCGCCGTCGCGCCGGATGAAGCCGCCGCCGACGGAGTAGTACGTCTCCTCGAGGAGCGGGAGCGGCTCGTCCTCGTCCCAGGCCTGCAGCGTCATCGCGTTCGGATGCCCGGGAAGCCGGGTGCGCGGCTCGAGGCTCACGTCGCCGCGCGACATCGTGATCGGCTGCCGCCCGGCGAGCAGCACCTCGCCGCCGTCGTCGCCGAGGCGGGTCCACGCGCCG
>NZ_WJSP02000535.1 GCF_009720255.1 Agromyces humi
CTCTTCGGCTACGCCGACGGCACGCGGTTGGGACCCGTGGTCGGGCTCGCGCCGGTCGAGGACTTCGCCTACCCGATCGCCACGGTGCTCCTCGTTCCCGCCGTGTGGACGCGCGCGCGCGAGCGGCGGGGATGTCGATTCGGGCACTGGCCACCTCTCTGCGCTTCAGGGCGGAGTCGGCGGGAAGGCGTGGCGGTCGCCCCGGAGGCGGATTCGCCTGCTTAAGCTGTGTGCCATGGCCAGACCCCCACTCACTCTAGCCGCGTTGGCCACGGCGGCGGTGCCCGGGCTCGAGGTCCGTGCAGCCAGGGCCCACACCCGCCGCAGCCACGGCGCCTACGACGCGGTGGAGCTCCACTCCGTCGACGGCCGACGCCTCGTCATCCGCGCTCCGCGGTCGCAGAACGCCGAGACCGAGCAGTCCGCCGATCTCGTCGCCATCCGCGCGATGACGCCCGGCGTCCGGGCCCGCCTTCCCTTCGCCGTGCCCGACTTCGTCGGCCAGGCCCCGATCGACGGAACGCGCGCCATCGTCACCGAGTTCCTCCCGGGCGCCGTGCGCACCGCCGACGAGCTCACCGAGCCGCCCGGGCTCGCGTTCTCGGTCGGATCCGCCGTGGCAGCAGTGCACAGCCTGCCGAGCGGCTTCGTCGGCGACGCCGGCCTGCCGCGGGAGTCCGCCGACGAATCACGCGACGGCGTCATCGACCTCATCGGCCGGGCCGCCGACACGGGGCATCTTCCCGCTGCGATCCTGCGACGCTGGGAGCAGGCGACCGACGACGATGCCCTCTGGCGCTTCCGTCCGACGGTCGTCAACGGCGCACTGTCGGCCGATTCGTTCCTCGTGGAGGGCGACACCGTGAACGCCGTGGTCGGCTGGTCGTCGCTCGCCGTCGGCGACCCCGCGCGCGACCTGCACTGGCTGCTGACGTCGCGCGGCGCGTCCGCCGAGGCGGCCCTCGACGCGTACATCACCGGGCGCAACGGCGGCGCCGACGCGCACCTGCCGCAGCGGGCGCTGCTGTACGGCGAACTCGAGCTCGCGCAGTGGCTGCTCCACGGCGTCGAGCAGCGCGACGCCGCCATCATCGACGACGCCGTGTCGCTGCTCGATGGGCTCGCGGCCAGCGTGCACGACCGGTCGAGCGAACCCCTCTCACCCGAGACGGGTCCGATCCTCACGGTGGGCGACGTCGAGCGCCTCCTCGACGACACTCCGCGGGATCACCCTTCTCGCGAGGGCGCGGCGACCATGCTCACCGACAGCTACGACTTCTCGGAGCTCGAACGGCGCGAGGCCGGCGAGCACGGACCGATCTCGATGGATGCCACCGCCCCCATCCCGCTCGACCTTAGCGATTGGGGCGATGCGACGCCGTCACGGGGTGCGCAGGATCAGCCCGAGACCGGCACCGACGAGACGGGTGCCGTGACGGACGCCCAGGCCCGCCGCAACGCTGCTTCGTCGTAGAGTCGCTCGGGCCGGATGACCCGGTCGTCCTCGACGAAGTAGAACACCGCGTCGACGGCGTCGGGGTCGATGCCGGCCCACTTCGCATAGGCGAGCCGGTAGAGCGCGAGCTGGGTCTGCTTGAGCTCGAGGTCGTGCTCGTCCTTCGGCGCCTTGCCGGTCTTCCAGTCGACGACCTGGTGCCGGATGCCGCGTGCGGCGAGCGCTCCACCTTCGGGCACCTCGTAGACGGCGTCGAGCTTGCACACGAACACGTGCTCCTCGATGGGCAGGTGCAGCTCGAGTTCCACGGCGATGGGCTTGCGGTCACCCCACTCGGAGGCTTCGAAGGTGGCCTGCAGTGCGCGCAGCCGTTCGTCGGTGGCATCCGGGATCACGCCGTCGGTCTCGCCGGGCGCGTCTGCCAGGGCGAGCCAGTCATCGTCGACGGCGGCTGCCTCGCCCTCGCCGGTCGAGCGGTGCTCCACCCAGGCGTGGAACAGCGTGCCGAGGCGGGTGGCCCGGAACGGCCGCTGCGGCATCGGCCGCCGGAGCTGCTCGGCGACGG
>NZ_WJSP02000536.1 GCF_009720255.1 Agromyces humi
CGGCACCACGAGGCCGTCGACGATGCGGTTCGCTTCGGTGTCGGATGACAGAGGCGCCGCCCTCTCGGCTTCGGATGCGGCGCCGGCAGCCGTCGGCGGCGGGAACCCCGACCGTCCGAGCCCGAGGTCCACCCGGTCGGGCCAGAGCGCAGCGACCGTGCCGAGCGCCTCGGCCACCTGCAGCGGCTCGTAGTTGCCGAGGATCGTGGCGGCGGTGCCGACGCGGATCCGCTCGGTGGCGCCGGCGACGATGCCGAGCAGCGTGTGCGGCGCCGATCCGGCGACGCCGGGATTCAGGTGGTGCTCGGCCAGCCAGTACCGCGCGTAGCCGAACGCCTCCGTACGCTGCGCGAGGTCGATCGAGTTGCGCAGCGCCTCACCGGCGGTGGAGCCCTCGGAGATGGGCACCAGGTCGAGCACCGCGAGCGGCACCCGCCTCGCGAGCGACGTGCGACCCGCGGCATCCGTCGTCTCAGCCGACACGGCGCACCTCCTCGGCGAGCTCGGTCGGCTCCGGCAGTCCGAGCGTGCGGCGCAGGGTCGCGCCCTCCTCGTACTCGGTGCGGTAGACGCCGCGCTCCTGCAGCTCGGGGACGACCCGCTCGACGAACTCGTCGAGGCCGTGCGGCGACGTGGTGCCGACGATGACGAAGCCGTCGGTGGCCCGCTCCTGCACATAGCGGTCGAGCTCGGCGGCGACGGTGCCCGGCGTGCCGACGAACGACTGGCGCCCGGCGACCGCGATGACGAGCTCGCGGATGCTGAGCCCCTCGGCCTCTGACCGCGCCCGCCAGCCCTGGGCGATCTGCACGGCGTTGGGGTACCGCGGCGCCCAGCCCTTGGTGATGGAGGCCTCGGGATCGGGGTCGAACTCGGGCAGCGGGCCGTCGGGGTCGCGGTCGGACAGGTCGACGCCCCAGACCTGCTCGAGCACGGTGATCGCGGTCTTCGGCCCGACCTGCGCGAGCGCGTCCTCGCGGGCGCGCTCGGCGGCCTCCGCCTCGGTGTCGCCGAGGGCGAAGGTGACGGCGGGCAGGATCTTCAGGGAGTCCTCGGTGCGGCCGCGGCCGGCGAGCCGACCCTTCACGTCGCGGTAGAACTGCTGCGCCTCCTCGAACACGCTGTGCCGCGAGAAGATGACCTCCGCGTGCTCGGCGGCGAAGTCCCGGCCATCGGCCGAGTCGCCGGCCTGCACGATCACCGGGTACCCCTGCGGGCTGCGCGGCACGTTGAACCGGCCGGCCACGTCGAACTGCGGTCCGCGGTGCGCGAACGGCTCGATCGCGTCGTCGGCGAGGAATCGCCCGCTCGCCCGGTCGGCGACCACCGCGCCGGGCGACCAGCCGTCCCACAGCTCCTTCGCGAGCGCCACGAACTCCGAGGCGCGTGCGTAGCGATCGGCGTGGTCGAGGTAGCCGCCACGGCGGAAGTTCGCCCCGTGGAACGCGTCCGAGCTCGTCACGACGTTCCAGCCGGCGCGTCCGTTCGAGAGGTGGTCGAGGGTCGCCAGCTGGCGCGCGAGCTCGTACGGCTCGTTGAACGTCGCGCTCAGCGTGCCCACGAGGCCGATGTGCCGCGTCACCGCGGCCAGCGCGGTGAGCACCGCGAGGGTGTTCGGCCGCCCCACGACGTCGAGGTCGTGGATGAGTCCCTTGTGCTCGCGCAGCCGCAGGCCCTCGGCGAGGAACAGGTAGTCGAACCGGCCTCGCTCGGCCGTGCGCGCGAAGTGCTCGAAGGCGCTGAAGTCGATCTGGCTGCGCTGCAGGGGGTCGCTCCAGACCGTGGTGTTGTTGACGCCCGGGAAATGGGCGGCCAGGTGCACCTGGCGGGGTGTGGTGCTCATGCTGCGGTCTCCTCCACGGCGTAGCGGTTGGCGGGGCGAGCAGGGGATCGGCTGCCCCCGCGTCTACCCCCGCCATCGGAAAGTAGGGATCCCGAGAGCGCGACATAGCGTGGGCGGACCCGAGAGGCTGCACCGACGTTCTTACCCGATCACGTGTTCGTGATGCTGCCTTGGT
>NZ_WJSP02000537.1 GCF_009720255.1 Agromyces humi
CGGGGCCGAGCTCGCAACCTCGTCGCCGGCCTCTCCATCGCGACCCTGGCGCTCGTCGGCGCCGTCGCCGCTCCCTCGAGCGCCCAGGCGGCCACCTATCCGACGTGGGACGAGCTGCAGGCGGCGAAGGCGAACACCGCGGCAGGCGCCGCGGCGGTCGACCAGATCACGTCGCTCATCGCCCAGCTCGAGACGAACGTGCAGGTGACGCGCGCCGAGGCCGAGCTGCGCACCGACGAGCTCATGGTGGCCCAGCAGAAGTTCGACGACGCGGTCGCCCGCGCCGACCAGATCCAGGCGCAGGCGGATGCCGCAGCAGCCGAGGCCGCCGCAGCCGAGCGCAACGCCGGCCAGGTCGCGGCGCAGCTCTACCGTGCGGGCACGGGCGACGTGGGCGTGAACCTGTTCCTCGACGCCGGCAATGCCGAGGCGACCGAGAAGCTGCTCGCGAAGCTCGGCAGCATGGAGAAGATGGTCGAGCGCACCTCGGGCATCTACAACCGCGCGCAGGAGCAGCAGAACGCGGCGACCGCGCTCGCCGGGCAGGCGGAGGTCGCCCGTGCCGAACGCGAGAAGCTGCGGATCGCCGCCGAGGAAGCCCTCGCCGTCGCGCAGGCCGCACAGGCCGCCGCCGAGGCGGCGCTCGCCGAGTCGCAGGCGAAGAAGATCGAGCTCGAGCAGCAGCTGGAGTTCCTGCAGGACACCGAGGCGCAGACCGCGGCGGCCTACCAGGAGGGCGAGCGCATCCGCAAGGAGGAGGAGGAGCGCCGCCGACAGGAGGCGCTTCGCAGCGGCTCGCCGGGCACGGTCGCCTCGTCGGGCTGGGCGAAGCCCGCCGGCGGCGCCATCACCGGCGACTTCGGCCCCAGGTCGCCGATCTGCTCAGGAGGCGGGTGCTCCGGCTCCTTCCATTACGCCGTCGACCTCGGCACCGGATGCTCCGCGCCGATCTATGCGGCCAACAGTGGGGTCGTGACGTTCTCGGGTTACTCCGGCACGTACGGCAACTTCATCAAGATCGACCACGGCGGCGGCATCTCCACGGGGTACGCGCACATCCGCGACGGCGGACGGTTCGTCGGCGTGGGGGAGTGGGTCGAGGCGGGACAGAACATCGCGTCGAGCGGCACCACGGGTGCGTCCACCGGATGCCACCTGCACTTCGAGGTCTACTCGGGCGGCAGCCGCATCGATCCGCAGCCGTTCATGGCCGATCGGGGGATCCGCCTTGGCTGACCACCGCACGCGCCCGGTCTCCCGGGTGAAGCCCGCAACCGTCTTCTCCACGGTCGCGGTCGGCGCGGTGACCGCGTCGGTCGTCGCCGCGGGCGGGCCGGCGATGGCCGAGCCCGACTACCCGTCCTGGAGCGAGATCGAGCAGGCCAAGCAGAACGAGCAGACCAAGCAGGCCGAGATCGACCGGGTCGGCGCACTGCTGGTCGGCCTGCAGCAGGCAGCGGATGCCGCGGCGCAGGCCTCGATGATGGCCGACGAGGCGTGGCGCATCGCCATCGACCAGCGCGACCGCGCGGCTGAGCGCGAGCGCGCGCTCGGAACGCAGGCCGACGAGGCCGACGCCGTGGCCGAGATCTCCAAGATGCGAGCGGGCCTGCTGGCCGCGCACCTCGCGAAGACCGCCGGCGCCGACCTCACCGCCGAGCTCGTGTTCTCGGGCGACGACTCGACGAAGCTCCTGCAGCAGCTCGGCATGGCGTCGAAGCTCGGCGAGCAGTCGAACGAGGTCTACGAGCAGGCGGTCGCCGACCGCAACACCGCCGACTCGCTCCGCGACCAGGCAGCGGATGCCGCGGCCGAGCGCCAGCGCCTGGCCGCGTTGGCCGAGCAGCGCGCCGACGAGGCGCGCGCCGCCGCCGATGCGGCAGCCGCCGCAGTGGCCGAGCAGGAGCAGAAGTCGACCGAGCTCTACGCGCAGCTCGCGAGCCTCAAGGACACGACGGCCGAACTCGAGCGGCGACGGGTCGAGGGCCAGGCGCAGGAGGCGGCAGAGGCGGC
>NZ_WJSP02000538.1 GCF_009720255.1 Agromyces humi
CGGAGCGCGTCCGCAGGTGCTCCTGCGAGGGCGAGGGCGACGGCGAGGCGCCCGAGGGCGAGGCGTCCGTCACGCGGCGGCTCCCGCCCTCACTCCGAGACCTCGATGCGCGGGAACAGCGCCTCGAGCGGCGCGACCCGCTCGCCGACGGTCCACTCGTGGGCGCGGTCGACGCGCTGCTCCTGCACCGTGCCGGGCGCGCCCAGCGCCGTCCACAGCTTCGCGGTCGCCTCGGGGAGCACGGGCGAGAGCAGCACGGCGAGCGTGCCGAGCCCGTGGTAGGCGGTGGCGAGCACGGTCTCGAGGCGGGCCCGCTGGTGCGGGTCCTTCGCGAGCGTCCACGGCTCCTCGGCCGTCAGGTAGCCGTTCAGGGCGTCGACGAGCTCCCACGTGGCGGAGATCGAGTCGTGGATGGCGAGCCGGCCGATGGCCGACCACGCGGCATCCGTCGCCCGCTGCTCGATCGCGACGATCTCGTGATCGGCGCCCGAGAGTTCGGCGGCCGCCGGCACGACGCCGTCGCAGTAGCGGGTGATCATCGCGATGACGCGCGACGCGAGGTTGCCGAAGCCGTTGGCGAGCTCCGCCTGGTAGCGGGCCGCGAGGTCCTCCCACGAGAACGAGCCGTCCTGGCCGAACGAGATCGCCGAGAGGAAGTAGAACCGGAACGCGTCGGAGCCGAACGTCTCGGTGATCTGGTCGGGCGCGATGCCGGTGAGCTTCGACTTCGACATCTTCTCGCCGCCCACGAGAAGCCACCCGTGCCCGAACACGCCGCGCGGCACCTCGAGCCCCGCCGCCATGAGCATGGCCGGCCAGATCACCGCGTGGAACCGCAGGATGTCCTTGCCGACGATGTGCTGCGCCGGCCAGCGACGCGAGAACTCCGCATCGTCCTGGCCGTAGCCGACCGCGGTGATGTAGTTGAGCAGCGCGTCGAACCACACGTAGACGACATGCGACTCGTCCCACGGCACCTTCACGCCCCAGTCGAACGTCGACCGGGAGATCGACAGGTCGGCGAGACCCTGCTTCACGAACGAGACGACCTCGTTGCGCGCCGACTCGGGCTGCACGAAGTCGGGGCGCTCGTCGTAGAGCGCGAGCAGCCGGTCGGCGAAGGCGGACATGCGGAAGAAGTAGTTCTTCTCGTGGAGCAGCTCGACAGGCTTGGAGTGAATGGCGCAGACCAGCTGGCCCTCGTACTCCCCGGTGCCCGCCACCAGCTCGGACTGCTGCTTGTACTCCTCGCAGCCGACGCAGTAGTACCCCTCGTATTCGCCCGTGTAGATGTGGCCGTCGTCGTAGAGCTTCTGCAGGAACTTCTGCACGTTGACCTCGTGCCGCTCCTCGGTCGTGCGGATGAAGTCGTCGTTGGCGATGTCGATCGTCTCGAGCAGCGGCTTCCATGCGTCGGCCACGAGCTTGTCGGCCCATTCCTGGGGCGTCACCCCGTTGGCCGTCGCGGTGCGCAGGATCTTCTGGCCGTGCTCGTCCGTGCCGGTCAGCGACCACGTGTCCTCGCCGGCCTGGCGGTGCCAGCGCGCGAGCACGTCGGCGGCCACCTCCGTGTAGGCGTGCCCGATGTGGGGCACGTCGTTCACGTAGAAAATGGGCGTGGTGATATAGAACGAGGAGGCGTCGGCCATGCGCTCAATCCTATGGGCGAGCGGATGCCCCTGCCGCCCGGTTACGCGGCGGGCGCAGTCGTGGTCGGTGGCCGGGTCGTCGTCGCGGCCGGCGCGGGCTCAGCCCCTGCTGGCGCGCTCCTCCCGATGGCGGCGGCGAACGCTGCCGTCGCCGATCGCGGGCGGCACGGCCTCCTCGACCTCCATGCCCCTCCAGTGCGATCGGGTAGCCGACGTGGCGCCCGAGGAACAGCACCGGCATCGATGCAACCATAGCCGGTGGCTACGACACCAAGTCCTATACCGACATGCGGTATCGGCGCGAGGTAATCGCCCGGCGATCCAGATCAAACGCGTTTCATAGCGCCCCATGTCCGACTGCG
>NZ_WJSP02000539.1 GCF_009720255.1 Agromyces humi
GCGATCGCGTCGGCGCCCTCCTCGAACGACGCGCCGCCGGCGCCGTGGCAGTGCAGGTCGATGAAACCGGGCACGAGCGTGCGGCCCGCGGCATCCGTCACCGAGGCATCCGCGTCGATCGCGTCGCGCCAGTCGGCGCCCATGCCGCGTGCCGCGACCCGGTCGCCCTCGAAACGGACCCAGGCGTCGGTGACCGTGTCGTGGCCGCTGACGAGGCGGGCGGAGTGGATGACGGTGGTGGGGGTGCTCACCTACGCAACGATAACGTCGTACCCGCCGTCGGTGAGGCGCTGGCGCTGGTCGGCGGTCGCGGCGGAATCGGTGATGATCGTCGAGAACAGGCGCCGGTGCCCGATTGCCGCGAACGCGCGCTTGTCGATCTTCGACGCGTCGGCGACGAGGACCGCGTGGGTGGCCCGCGACGCCATGAGCGCGTTCACGGCCGCCTCGCGCTCGTCGTGCGAGGTCGGGCCGATGGCCGGGTCGACGCCGTTCACGCCGATGAACGCGACATCGAGGGTGATGCTGCCGAGCACCGCGTCGGCGTACGAGCCGACGAGCTCGTACGACCGGGCGTGCACCACGCCGCCGGTGACGACGGTCTTGATCTGGGGGCGCATGGCCAGCTGCATCGCGATGTTGATGGCGTTGGTCACCACGGTGAGGCTCGGCTCGTGCGAGGGCTCCATGATGTCGGCGCGCGACATCAGCGCGTCGGCGATGGCCGTGGCCGTCGTGCCGCCGCACAGCCCGATCACCGCGCCGCGCGGCACCAGGGCGCTCGCCGCCTGGGCGATCGCCGCCTTCGCGGCGGGGTTCTGCTGGTTCTTGTAGCGGATGGGCAGGTCGTAGGCGACGGAGTGCGCCACCGCACCGCCGCGCGTGCGGGTGAGCAGCTGCTGCTGCGCCAACGCGTCGAGGTCGCGGCGCGCGGTCGCGGGGGAGACGTCGAGGCGGTCGACGATCTGGTCGACCTCGACCTGGCCGGCCTCGGCCAGCAGGTCGAGCACGGCGCTGAGGCGTTCGGCGCGGTTCATCCGGTCTCCTTGGAGGTCGAGGCGAACAGGGTCAGCAGTCGTGCCGCCTCTGAACGCACGGCCGCACGGCCCGCAGCGACGTACGAGCGCGAGTCTACGGCCGCGGGGTGCGCGGCGAGGTACTCCCGCACGGCTCCGGTGAACGCCGCGTTCAGGTGGGTGGACACGTTGATCTTCGTCAGGCCCGATCGGATGCCGCGCACGATCGTCTCGTCGGGCACCCCCGACGACCCGTGCAGCACGAGCGGCACCGGCACCGCCGCGGCCAGCCGGGCGACGAGGTCGAGGTCGATCGCCGCGGTCCGCTCGGTCATCGCGTGCGAGGAGCCCACGGCGACCGCGAGGGCGTCCACGCCGGTCTCGGCCACGAACCGGGCGGCCTCCTCGGGGTCGGTGCGCACGCCGGGGGCATGGGCGCCGTCCTTGCCCCCGATCTCGCCGAGTTCCGCCTCGACGAGCACGCCCGCGGCATCCGCTCGCTCGACCACCCGGCGGGTCGTCGCCACGTTCTCCGCGAAGTCGAGCTTCGCACCGTCGTACATGACCGACCCGAAGCCGCGGTCGATCGCGAGCAGCGCCAGTTCGGCGTCCTCGGCGTGGTCGAGGTGCACCGCGACCCGCGCCGACGACGCCTCGGCGACGGCGAGCGTCGCGAGGGCGATCGGGGCGAAGGCGCCGTGGTAGCGCACGCAGTTCTCGGAGAGCTGCAGGATCACGGGGAGCCCGGCGTCCTCCGCGGCGCCCGCGAGCGCCTCAGCGGTCTCGAGGTGCACGACGTTGAATGCGCCGACGCCGCGGCCCGCGGTCCTGGCCTCGTCGAGGCCGCCGCAACGCGGTCCGCGGCGAGCTGCGGATGAGCTGCTGTACCTGCTCGTTCACGTCCCAGACGTTGACCTTCATGCCTGCGACGACCCGGTCGTCGGCCAGCCAGAAGGCGATGAACTCGCGCGCCG
>NZ_WJSP02000054.1 GCF_009720255.1 Agromyces humi
CGCACCGGGCGACCGCGTGCGACACGGACCGGCGCCGGAACGGACAGTGCGCGGGACGGGCCCCCGGTGACGATGCCGACGCGGATCGGGGCGCCGACCTGGATCCGAGGCACCGACACGGATCCGAGGCGCCGACGTGGGTCCGGGGCGCAGCGTGGACCCACGGGCACCGACCTGCATGCAGGGCGCCGACCTGGGTCCGAGATGCCGACCCGGCCCCGGCTGCGCGACGTGGATCAGCGGTGCCCGAGCAGCGATCGGGATGGGAGGTGCGCGGCCGGAAACGGCGCGTTCCGGGTCGCACCCGTAACGCGCGACCCGGAACGCAGCGCCACCCCTCTTCCGGAAAGGTAGACGCCTCAGGCTAACACCGCCGCCTCGGCGAGCCTCGTGCGGAAGGCACGAATGGCCCGCGGATTGGGGGCGCGACGACACGCAGCACCCCGGTCCTGCCGGGCGCGACGGCGCCGAGGCATGCGCTGCAGCGCAGACGACGACGCCCCGGCGAGGCGAGCTCGTCGGGGCGTCGTGTGAACGGGCGGCCGGTGCGGCTAGCTCGATCGACCGGGGCGGGACGCGAAGCGCTGCTGCAGGAGCACCGCCACGATGATGATGACGCCCTTCACGATGGCCTGCACCGAGGTGGACAGGTTGTTCTGCGTGAAGACGTTCGTCAGGGTCGCGAAGATGAGCACGCCCAGCACGGTGCCGACGATCGTGCCTCGACCGCCGACGAGCAGCGTGCCGCCGACGACGACGGCCGCGATAGCGTCGAGCTCGTACAGCTGGCCGTGCGTGGAGGTGCCGGCGGTGGTGCGCCCGAGCATCATGACCGCGGCGATGCCGGCGCTGAGTCCGACGAGCACGTAGAGGGACACGAGGTGGCGCTTCACGCGGATGCCGGCGAGGCGGGTGGCCTCGAAGTTGCCGCCGATCGCGACCGTGCGGCGCCCGAAGGTGGTGCGGCCCAGCAGGAACCAGCCGCCCACCGCGGCGAGCACGAAGATCCAGATCAGCCACGGGATGCCGAGGAAGTCACCCCGGAAGAACTCGAGGAAGCCCGTGACCGAGACGATCTGCGTCTGCTTGTTCGAGAGCAGTTCGGCGAGTCCGCGGGCTGCGACGAGCATGGCCAGGGTTGCCATGAACGGCACGACCTTGCCGTAGGCGATCACGACGCCGTTGATGAGCCCGGCGAGCCCGCCCACCGCGATGGCGACGACGACCATGAGCAGCCAGCTGGACTGTGTGGCTCCGGTCTGGATCCACGACAACGAGGCGACCACGCTCGCGAGGCCCATGACGGACCCGACCGAGAGGTCGATGCCACCGGCGGTGATGACGAAGGTCATGCCGATGCTGATCACGCCGATGATCGAGGCGAAGCGGATGATCGTCAGCAGGTTGTCGACGTTCATGAACGTCTGGCCCGCGGTGATCCACCCCACGACCACCAGGACGAGGAGCGCGATGATGAGGCCGAGGTTGCGCCCGGCCGCCCCGCCGAGCAGGCGCTGCCCGAGGCCCCCTGTCGGCTTCTGGGTCGGTTCGACGACCGTGGTCGCAGGTGCGGGTTCGGGGGATTGCTCGCTCACGCGGCTGTTCCTTTCATGACGAGGTCGAGCACGCCGTGCTCGTCGATCTCGGTGGCTGGGGTGATGTGGAGGACGCGGCCGTCGCCGATGACGAGCACGCGGTCGGAGAGTCCGAGGACCTCCTCGATCTCGCTCGACACCACGATGATCGCGGTGCCGGCATCGGCGAGGCGTCGGATGAGGGCGTAGATCTCGGCGCGAGCGCCGACGTCGACGCCACGGGTCGGCTCGTCGAGCAGCAGCACCGACGTGCCGTGCACGAGCCAGCGCGCGAGCATGATCTTCTGCTGGTTTCCGCCCGAGAGGGTGCCGGTGATCCGGTCGGGATCGGCGGGACGCAGTTCGAGGGCGTCGATCTGCTCACGGGTGATGGCCCGCTCGCGGCGCTCGTTCAGCACTCCCCCGTTCGCGAATCGAGCGAAGGAGGAGAGTGTCACGTTGCGGAAGATCGGCTCCTCGAGCAGGAGCCCCTGGCTCTTGCGCTCCTCGGGCGACAGTCCGACGCTGGCGGCGACGGCCGAGTTCACGGAGCCCGATCGGAGCCGATCGCCCTTGACGGAGACCGTGCCCGACGTGGGGCGGCGGGCGCCGTAGATGGTCTCGAGGATCTCGGAGCGGCCGGAGCCGACGAGCCCGGCGAGGCCGACCACCTCGCCGGCATGGACCTGGAACGTGACGTCCGAGAAGGTGCCTCGCAGTGAGAGACCCGTGACGTCGAGCACGACCGGCGCGTCGGCCGGGAGGTCGCGGTGCGGCGGGAAGACGAACTCGACGTTGCGGCCGGTCATCAACCGGATGAGCTCCTGGGTGGGGGTGTCGGCGACCTGGAGGCCGGTGGCCATGCTCGAGCCGTCCTTGATCACGGTGATGCGATCGCCGATCTGGCGGATCTCCTCGAGGCGATGCGAGATGTAGATGATGGCGATGCCCTGGGCCGTCAGCTCGTGCACGACCCGGAAGAGGTTCTTCACCTCCTCGGCGTCGAGCACGGCGCTCGGCTCGTCCATGATGATGAGCTTCGCGTCGTGCGAGAGCGCGCGCGCCATGCTCACGATCTGCTTGTGCGCGGCGGAGAGCGTGCCGACCTCGCGGTGCGGTGAGAGGTCGCCGTGCCCGAGTCGCTTGAGCAGCTCGCGCGTCGTCTTCGCTGCGCGCGCACGATGCAGCACGCCGCCGCTCGCCAGCTCATGGCCGAGGAAGATGTTCTCGGCGATGGTGAGGCCGTCGACGACGTCGAGCTCCTGGTACATCGTGGCGACGCCCATGTCGATGGCGGCGACGGGGGTCGGGATGTCGCGCCGCTCCCCCTGCCAGACGATCTCGCCTGCGTCGGGCTGGTGCGCCCCTGCGAGGACCTTGATCAGCGTGGACTTGCCGGCGCCGTTCTGCCCGAGCACGCAGTGCACCTCGCCCGCGACCACGTCGAGGTCGACGCCACGGAGGGCGGGAACTCCGGCGAACGCCTTCGTGATCCCGCGCATCGAAAGTAATGACGCTGGATTATCACCTTTGATCATGTGACGAACATAACAGATGGTCCTCGCTCCGGGCCAGCCTTGGCGGACGGAAAGACAAGGCGATCGGCCGTCCACCGGAATGAGGACCGCCGACGGGCGCCGCCGATCTTTATGACGATGAACAAACTTAAGTTGCCAATTCGGACGCCACTTATGCTACGTTGACGTTGTCAGCGCGGACGACGCGGCTGAGCTACCCTCCGGGGCAGCCGTGCCAGGTCGATGTCCTCGCCGGCACGTCTGCGAATCACTCACATTTGGAGGACACATGCGCACAGCGCGCACCCGACGGCGCATGTTCGCCGCAGCCGGCGCCCTCGTGGTCGCCGGTCTCGTGACCGGCTGCACGGCCGGCGCCGAGGAGGGCAACAGCGGCCCTACCAACAACGCGAACAACAGCGAGTCCGGAGACACCGTCACCATCGGCTTCTCGGGCCCCGCCGCCGACCACGGCTGGCTCGGCGCCATCAACTCGGCGGCCATCGCCGAGGCCGAGAAGTACGACGACGTCGAGCTCGTCGTCGCCGAGGGCACCAACGACGCCAACCTGCAGATCAGCCAGGTCGAGACCTTCATCAACGACGGCGTCGACGCCATCGTGCTGCTGCCGACCGACGGTGCCGCACTGACCGAGGTCGCGATCAAGGCGATGGAGGCCGGCATCCCGGTCATCAACGTGGACCGCGAGTTCTCGAGCCCGTTCGCAGCCCGCACCACGGTGCTCGGCGACAACTACGGCATGGGCGTCAGCGCGGGCACCTACATCTGCGAGAAGCTCGGCGACAACCCCGACGCCGTCGTCGCGGAGATCGCCGGCATCGACTCCCTCCCGCTCACGCAGGACCGGTCGAAGGGCTTCTCCGACGCGCTCGAGGACTGCGGGCTCGAGGTGAGCAACCGCGTCGCCGCCGACTTCACCGTCCAGGGCGGCGAGGCGGCCGCATCGCAGCTGCTGGCCGCCGCGCCGAAGATCGACGCGATCTGGAACCACGACGACGACCAGGGCGTGGGCGTGCTCGCGGCCATCGATGCCGCGGGCCGCGATGAGTTCTTCATGGTCGGCGGCGCCGGCTCGAAGAACGCCATGGACGCCATCAAGGCCGGCAACAGCGTGCTCGAGGCGACGGTCATCTACCCGTCGACCCAGGGCGCCGACGGTGTCGCGCTCGCGCGACTCATCGCCCAGAACAAGGCACTCGGCGACCTCGTCGAGCAGGACGTGCCCAACCGGGTGGTGCTCTTCGCGCCCGTCGTCACGGCGGACAACGTGGACCAGTACCTCCCGACCGCCTTCACCTCCTAGCGACGGCACCCGGTCCGACCGGGAACCATCGCACCACCGCGGACGCCCGCGTCGCCACTGCGACGCGGGCGTCCGCCCCCGACCGGCCCGTCGAGGCCGATGAGAGAGAGAACGATGACCTCGATGCGGGTAGCCATGATCGGCTACGGATTCATGGGAGCCGCGCACTCGCAGGGTTGGCGCGTGGCACCTCGGTTCTTCGACCTGCCGGCGACGCCCGCGATGTCGCTGCTCGTCGGCCGCAACGGCGGCGCCGTGGCATCCGCTGCGGAGAAGTGGGGCTGGACCGAGACCTCCACCGACTGGCGTGCGGCCATCGCACGCGACGACATCGACGTCATCGACATCGTGACCCCGGGCGACTCGCACGCCGAGATCGCCATCGCCGCCCTCGAGGCCGGCAAGCACGTGCTCTGCGAGAAGCCCCTCGCCAACTCCGTCGCCGAGGCCGAGGCGATGGCCTCCGCCGCGGAGCGCGCCGCCGCCCGCGGTGTCTTCGCGATGGTCGGATTCACCTACCGCCGCGTGCCGGCGGCCACGTTCGCCCGCGACCTCGTCGCGAACGGCGCGATCGGCGACGTGCGCAGCGTGCGCGCCGAGTACCTGCAGGACTGGCTCGTCGACGAGACCGCGCCCCTCGCGTGGCGCCTGCAGAAGGAGCACGCCGGTTCGGGCGCGCTCGGCGACATCGGCGCCCACGCCATCGACCTCGCCCAGTTCATCACCGGCCAGCGCCTCACGGGCGTCGCCGGCACCATCGACACCGTGGTCGCCGAGCGGCCCCTGCTCGCCGAGGGCAGCGGGCTCTCGGGCACCGCGGGCGCCGGCTTCGGCGCCGTCACCGTCGACGACGTGGCCCTGTTCACCGGGCGATTCGAGGGCGGCGCGCTCGGCTCGTTCGTCGCCTCGCGCATGAGCACCGGGCGGAAGAACGCGCTCCGCATCGAGGTGTCCGGCTCCCGCGGGGCGGTCGCGTTCGACCTCGAGGACATGAACGCCCTCCAGTTCTACGACGACACCGCGCCCGCCGACCGCCGCGGGTTCACGAAGATCCTGGTCACCGAGCCGGTGCACCCCTACGTCGACGCATGGTGGCCGGCCGGCCATATGCTCGGCTACGAGCACGGGTTCGCGCACCAGGCGAAGGACTTCGTCGAGGCGATCGCGACCGGCGTGCAGCCCACGCCGTCGTTCGCCGACGGCCTCCAGGTGCAGCGCGTCCTCGGCGCCGTCGAGCGCAGCTCCGAGGCCAGCGGCGTCTGGACGCCCACCGCCTGAACCCGTGCGCACGAACCCGCGCTCACGTCACGACGCATCAAGGAGGATCCAGTGACTCGACCGATCACCCTGTTCACCGGCCAGTGGGCCGACCTGCCCCTCGAGGAGGTCGCGCGTCTCGCCGCCTCGTGGGGGTACGACGGGCTCGAGCTCGCCTGCTGGGGCGACCACCTCGACCCGTGGCGCTGGGACGAGCCGGGCTACGCCGAGGGCAAGCTCGAGCTCCTCGAGCGCCACGGGCTGAAGCTCTACGCGATCTCGAACCACCTCAAGGGCCAGGCCGTGTGCGACGACCCGATCGACCAGCGGCACCGCGACATCCTGCCCGACGTGGTGTGGGGCGACGGCGAGCCCGAGGGCGTGCGACAGCGGGCGGCCGAGGAGATGAAGCACACCGCTCGGCTCGCCGCGAAGCTCGGCGTCGACACCGTGATCGGCTTCACCGGGTCGAGCATCTGGAAGTACGTGGCGATGTTCCCGCCGGTGTCGCAGGAGGCCATCGACGCCGGGTACCAGGACTTCGCCGACCGCTGGAACCCCATCCTCGACGTCTTCGACGAGGTCGGCGTGCGGTTCGCGCACGAGGTGCACCCGTCGGAGATCGCCTACGACTACTGGACGACGGTGCGCACCCTCGAGGCGATCGGGCACCGCCCGGCATTCGGCCTCAACTGGGACCCGTCGCACATGGTCTGGCAGGACCTCGACCCGGTCGGGTTCCTCATCGACTTCGCCGACCGGATCTACCACGTCGACTGCAAGGACACCCGCAAGCGCATGTCGAACGGCCGCAACGGCCGGCTCGGCTCGCACCTGGCGTGGGCCGACCCGCGCCGCGGCTGGGACTTCATCTCGACCGGGCACGGCGACGTGCCGTGGGAGGACGCCTTCCGCGCCCTCAACTCGATCGGCTACGAGGGCCCGATCTCGGTCGAGTGGGAGGACGCCGGCATGGACCGCCTGGTCGGCGCACCCGAGGCGCTCGAGTTCGTGCGGCGGCTCGCGTTCGACGCGCCCGACGCGGCGTTCGACGCGGCGTTCAGCACGAAGGCCGAGTAGCGGGGACTCCGAGGCGTCGAGCGCGGGCCGAGTACCGCCGACCATGACACGACATATGACGGATGCCCCGGGGTCGGCCCGGGGCATCCGTCATATGTCATTCGTGCGGCGGCAGCTGCGCCACGAGGTCAGACCTTCGCGGCGGTGGGCGCGCCGACGACCATCTCCTCGATGTTCGCCGGCGACAGCGCGTGGTGGATGGCGAGCATGCACGCGCCCAGCACCGCGGCATCCGCCCCGGCCTTGGACTGCGTGATCTGCAGGTGCTCGGTGGCGAGCGGCATCGACCGGGTGTAGACGATCTCACGGACCCCGGCGATGAGGTGCTCGCCCGCCTGGGCGAGCGAGCCGCCGATGACGATCACCGACGGGTTGATCAGGCTGACGCACGTGGTGAGCACCTCCCCGATGTCACGACCCGCCTGGCGCACGGCCTGGATGGCGGTGATGTTGCCGCCCTTCACGAGCTCGACCACGTCCTGGCTCGACTCGGGCGACATTCCCGTGTCGCGCAGGTCGCGGGCAAGCGCCGGCCCGGAGGCGAGGGCTTCGAGGCATCCGCGGTTGCCGCACTGGCAGGGCACGTCCGCGCCGCGTGCGACGTGCACGTGGCCGATGTCGCCCGCCGTGCCCTGGGCGCCGCGCTGGAGGATGCCGCCCGAGATGACGCCTGAGCCGATGCCGGTGGCCACCTTGACGAAGATGAGGTGGTCGACCTCGGGCCACGACAGCTCGCGTTCGCCCAGCGCCATGATGTTCACGTCGTTGTCGACGAGCACCGGGGCGTCGAAGGTGCCGTGGAACCAGCCGGGCACGTCGAAGCGGTCCCAGCCGGGCATGATCGGCGGGTTGATGGGGCGACCGCTGCTGTGCTCGACGGGGCCGGGGAGGCCGATGCCGATGGCGAGCAGGTCGGCAGGCGAACGGCCGAGCTGGTCGAGGAGCTCCTGCGCGGCGCCCGACACCCAGGTCAGCACCGCCTCGGGCCCTTCGGCCACTCGGATGCGCTCGCTGCTCTCGGCCTGGATACGTCCGGTGAGGTCGCTCACGGCGATGCGCACGTGCGAGGCGCCGACGTCGACGCCGAGCACCACGCGCCCGCTCGCGGCGATCGCGAATTGCGAGGACGGGCGGCCTCCCGTCGAGACCGCGTCGCCGACGGGGCCGACGAGGCCGAGCTTCATGAGGGCGTCGATGCGGAGGGCGACGGTCGACCGGGCGAGGCCCGTCATCGCCGAGAGCTCGGTGCGGGTGCGGGGGCGTCCGTCGCGGAGGATCTGGAAGAGGTCACTGGCGACGGAGGAGCCGAGGGCGGTGATGTGCCCGTCTTGGCCGGTGCGACTTATGTCGGTCATCTGTCCATTCTTCCACATGCGGCGTTCGAAGTTCGCGGATCGTGGTCGCAAGGGTGCCCCCCTTTTGGTCGTCACACCCGACGCCGGCTCCGCGGTGTCGGCACACCATCGAAGGCACTGACCGCGCGCAGCTGCCGCCCCTGCAGCACGCTCCACGGGCTGAGGACCGAGGGCATCGCGTCGACCACCCGGAGGAAGTCGGCGGGGTCCACCCAGCGCTGGTCCATGACCTCGTCGGGCGCCGGATCGAGGTCGGTCGGCAGTTCGGCGAAGTACACCGGACAGACCTCGTTCTCGACGACGCCATCGGGCGCCATGGCGCGATACCGGAAGCCCGGGAGCACGGATCGCAGCGAGCGCGGTTCGACGCCGAGCTCGAACCGCAGCCTCCGGGCGATCGCCGCCTCGAGGTCCTCCCCCGGCGACGGATGGCCGCAACAGGTGTTCGTCCACACCCCGGGCCACGTCCGCTTCGCGAGCGCACGCCGCGTCAGCAGCATCCGCCCGTCTCCGTCGAAGCCGTAGCAGGAGAAGGCCAGGTGCAGCGGGGTGTCGACGCCGTGCACCGCGGCCTTCTCCATCGACCCGATCGGCGCTCCCGACGGGTCGAGCAGCACGACCTCCTCGAGCGGGATCGGCGGCGGGTGCGGGAGCGTCGTGGTCATGAGGCTCCCACCGTTGCGTCGACCCCCACCCGGCCCCCGGACGCACCGGCACCGGCCGCCTGCAGCACCAGGTCGCGCACTCGGGCCGCGGGCACCGTGTCACCTGCACCGCCCCAGAACGGCAGCTCCGCGTTCGAGCAGAGCAGCAGCGGGGCGTCGGCCTCCGAGGACGGCAGCCTGCCGTGCGTGCCGCGCACCCACGACGGATCCAGGGGCACCACGTTCATGGCATACCGGAGGCCGAGTTTCTTGCGCACGAGCCCGAGCCCCGCCTTCGCCTTCGCGAGCCGGTCGGCCGGGTCGAAGAAGAGCTCAGCCGGGTCGTAGCCGGGCTTGCGGTGGATGTCGACGCCCCGGGCGAACTCGGGCGCCCGGTCATCGTCGAGCCAGTAGTAGTAGGTGAACCACGCGCCGGGCTCGGCGACCACGACGAGTTCGCCCGAGCGTTCGTGGTCGAGGCCGTACCGCTGCTGCGCGGCCCGGTCGAGCACCTCGTCGACGCCCGGAAGGCCCTTCAGCAGGTCGCGGACGCGGCCGACATCGGCGGGGTCGGCCACGTAGACGTGCGCGACCTGGTGGTCGGCCACGGCGAACGCCCGCGACGTCCACGGGTCGAGCTGCTCGCGCCCCTGCTGCACGTACACCTCGAGGAGCCCCTCGCTGCGGAGCACCCGGTTGAGGTCGACCGGCAGGTTCGCCGGCTCGATGCCGTACTCGGCGACCGCCACGACGGTGGCACCGGCCGCCCGCGCGTCGTCGAGGAGCGGCGCCATGGCGGCGTCGAGCTCCGCGGCCGCGCGGTCGGCCTGGAGCGACTCGGGACCGAAGCGCTGCAGGTCGTAGTCGAGGTGCGGCAGGTATGCCATCACCAGGTCCGACCGGCGCTCGCGCATCACCATCCGAGTGGCCTCGACCATCCAGCGCGTCGACGCGATGGACGCGGTCGGTCCCCAGTACTGGAACAGGGGGAACTCGCCGAGCGCACCGGTCAGCTCGTCGTGCAGCGCCGGCGGCCGCACGTAGGCGTCGGGCGACTTGCGCCCGTCGGCGTGGTAGACCGGCCGCGGCGTGACGGTGACGTCGGTGCTCGCGCCCATCGCGTACCACCAGCCGATGTTCGCCGCGGTGAAGCCCGGGCGATCGCGGCGAGCCGCCTCCCAGACCTTCTCGCCCTGCACGAGCGCATTGTGCTGACGCCAGAGGTGCACCTCCCCCTGGTCGCGGAAGTACCACCCGTTGCCGACGATGCCGTGCTGCGCGGGAGCGAGTCCGGTGAGCATCGTCGACTGCACGCTGCACGTCACCGCGGGCAGCACCGTGCCGAGCCGCGTCTGGGCTCCGGATGCCGCGAGCGCGCCGAGCCGGGGCATGTGCGCGAGCGTCCGTGGGGTCAGTCCGACCACGTCGAGCAGCAGGACCGACGTCATGCGATCACCTCTGCGGGTTCGAGGAGGTCGGCCGCCCAGCGCACCTCGCCGGCGATGCCGGCCACCAGGTCGTCGACCGGGTCGGGCAGGACGGTCCACGTGTACGTCTCGACGTCGACGTGGGCCTCGTCGCCGTGCGGGACCGACCGCACCGCGGCGAGCGCGGCCGCGATACGGGCCTCGACCTGGTCGTGCGGCACGCACACGTCGACGTGGATGCGGCCGCGGCCGGCCGCGACCCGGTCTTCGGGCTGGAGGAAGAACGACGAGTTGCGCCGCAGCGGGTCGACGAGGTGCGTGTCGTTCGGGCGCACGTACCCGAGCACCGCCGCCCAGAACGGGGTGACCGCGGCGGACGGCGGCGAGGCGACGGCCGTCTGCACGACCTGGAGCACCGACGCGTCGGCCTCGAGCCCCAGGTCGCGCGCCGCTTCGGAGATACGACGCGCCAGTTCGATATCGCGCTCGCTGAGATTCCGGATGCCGCGGGTCACGAGCTTCACCGCGACACCCTCGCGGCGCAGGTCGACGTCGGGGTCGTGCCGGGTGGGCGCCACGAGGTCGGCGATCGCGGCGACCAGGCCGGCGCCCTGCGCGTACGACGTCGCCCGGAAGAACGCGTGCGCCCCCCAGTACAGCACCCGCCAGTCGTCGACGCCCTGGGCCGCGTGGAACTGCTCGGGAGTGATCGGCTCGACGTCCATGTCCCCATGGTGTCCGGCACCGCCGACACCGTCGCCGGCCCAGCCGACTACGTCGGCCGCTCGGCGCCCGCCTGCTCGGCCGATGTCGGCTCGACGACCGTCTGCTCTGCCGCGGCGGCCTCGGCCCCTTCGGCGGCGACGGCATCCTGCCGCTTGCGCGTGACGAGGTACGAGCCGGCGAGCACGAGCAGGAACCCGACGATCGTCCAGATCGTGACCCGCTCGCCCAGCACCACCACGCCGGCGATGATCGCGACCGCCGGGTTGACGTAGGTGATCGTGGTGGCTTTGACCGGTCCGATCTCGGCGATCAGGCCGACCATGAGCAGGAACGCCAGCGCGCTGCAGACCACCGCGAGCACGATGACCGACACGATGACCGCCGCCGACGGCACCTCGGTGGGCCATCCGCCCGTGAACAGCACGAACGGCACGTACACGACGGCCGTGGCGGCGAGCGAGACGGCGACGACGCCCACGCCGGGCAGGTCGGACATCCACCGCGACAGGATCGCCGGGCCGAGCGCGTACCCCACGACGACCACCGCCATCTGCGCCACGGCGATGAGGTCGGAGCCCGCCATGTCGAGGCCGACGAGGGCGGCGACACCGAGCATGCCGAGTGCGATGCCGAGCCAGTTCACGCGTGACAGCCGCTCGGGACGGCCCATGAGGAACGCGATCGCCACGCCGGCGAGCGGCACCGTGGCCAGCAGCAGGCCCGCCGTCGACGACGGCAGGTGCTGCTCGGCCGAGCTGAGGAAGTACCAAGGCAGGATGATCTCGACGATCGTGTAGGCGAGCATCGGCTTCCACCGACGCACCACCGACCAGACCTCACGACGGAAGAACGCCAGCGGCAGCAGCAGGACCGCGGCCAGCGCCGACCGCCCGAGGACCACCATCCCCGGGTCGAGCTCGCTCACCGCGACCTTGATGAAGAGGTAGGGGATGCCCCAGGCGATGCCGAGCGCGACGAAGAGGATCAGCCCACGACGAGTCACCAGCTCATTCTGGCGGCTGCCGCCGACAGCGGCCGACCTGCGCCTGCCGACTGCGCGTGAAATCCCGCCAACCGCCGACGACGCGAGCGGATGCCGCGGCGCTGCCGCCGCGGCATCCGCTCATCGAACCTGATCAGCCCTGCGCGAGCAGCTCCAGGGTGTCGATCACGCGGTTCGAGAAGCCCCACTCGTTGTCGTACCAGGCGACGACCTTGACGTGCCTGCCGTCGACGCGGGTGAGCGCGGCATCGAAGATCGACGAGGCGGGATTGCCCGTGATGTCCGACGAGACCAGCGGGTCCTCCGAGTACTCGAGGATGCCCGCGAGCGGCCCCTCGGCCGCCGCGCGGTAGGCGGCGAGCACCTCGTCGAGCGTGACGTCGCGGGCGACCGTCGTGTTGAGCTCGACGATCGAGCCGACCGGCACGGGCACCCGGATCGAGTCGCCCGACAGCTTGCCGTCGAGTCCCGGCAGCACGAGGCCGATGGCCTTGGCGGCGCCCGTCGTGGTCGGCACGATGTTCACGCCGGCGGCGCGCGCGCGACGCGGGTCACGGTGCGGGCCGTCCTGCAGGTTCTGCTCCTGCGTGTAGGCGTGCACGGTCGTCATGAACCCGTGCTCGATGCCGGCGAGGTCGTCGAGCACCTTGGCGAGCGGGGCGAGTGCGTTCGTGGTGCACGAGGCGTTCGAGATGATCGTGTGGGCGGATGCGTCGTACGCCTCGGTGTTCACGCCGTAGGCGAGCGTGACGTCGGCGCCGTCGGCCGGTGCGCTCACGAGCACCTTCTTCGCCCCGGCGTCGAGGTGCGCACGGGCAGCGGATGCCGCGGTGAAGCGCCCGGTCGATTCGAGCACCACGTCGACCTCGAGCTCGGCCCACGGCAGGTTCGCGGGGTCGCGCTCGGCGAGGACCTTGATGCGGCGACCATCGACGACGAGCGTGTCGCCGTCGACCTCGACGGGGCGGCCGAGCCGGCCACCGGTGCTGTCGAAGCGCAGCAGCTGTGCGAGCGCCTTGGGGTCGGTGAGGTCGTTCACGGCGACGACCTCGAGGTCGGAGTCGCGCTCGAGGAGGGCGCGGAGCACATTGCGGCCGATGCGGCCGAATCCGTTGACGGCGATGCGAGTCATGAAGGGTGGATCCTTTCGTTCTCCTCCACCATCGTCGTTCGGGTCGCGCGCCGCGAGTGGCTGGAACGACAGCATGCGCAAGCTTCGCGCCACCGTCTTCGCTCAACGGGAAACGGGTACCAGCGTCACCTCGCGCAGTTCGCCCGCGTCGGCGAACGCCGTCATCATCGTGCACACCGGCTGCCGGCGCCGGTCGGTCGGCGAACCGGGATTGAGCAGTCGGATGCCGCGTGGCGTCGTCGTGTCCCACGGGATGTGGCTGTGCCCGAAGACGAGCACGTCGAGCCCGTCGGGCGAGTCCGGCCCGTCGTAGGCGGCATCCATGCGCGCCTCGCGCCCGCCAGCGGCGCCCGTCTCATGCACGACGCCGAACCGCACGCCGCCCGCCTCGAACCGGGCGAACTCCCCCAGCCGAGCGTGCAGCTCGGGGCCGTCGTTGTTGCCCGCGACGCCGACGAGCCGAGCCGACCGACCCTCGATGGCGTCGAGCGTGGCGAGGTCGACCCAGTCGCCCGCGTGCATCACGACGTCGGCGTCGTCGATCGCGCGCCACACGTCGTCGGGCAGCCGCCGGGCCCGTGCGGGCACGTGGGTGTCGGAGATGAGGAGGAGCCGCGTCGCCACCGTCCCATCATCGCGCGCCCGCGGCATCCGGAGCCGTAGCGCCGGTCAGCCCGCCGGCCGCTCGGGCCCGCCCAGCAGGAGCTTGATCGACTCGAGGTCCGCTTCGGAGCGGGTCAGCAGCGAGCGGATCTCGTCGAGCGTCGCCTCGGTGTCCAGTGGTCTGTTCGCATGCTGGTCGGCGCCGACTCCGGCACCCGCGGCCGACGTCGCGTCGGTCGAGGCTGCGGAGATCGGATCCGCGGGGGCCGGCTCCTCGCCGCCGTCCTTCCGCGGAGCCAGGAACAGGTTCGCCAGGTAGCCGGTGAAGGTGCCGAAGATGCCCACGCCCACGATGATGATGACGACGCCGGCGATCCGGCCCGGGTTGGTGGTCGGGTAGTAGTCGCCATAGCCGACGGTCGAGATCGTGACGATCGTGTACCACAGGGCGTCCGACGCAGTGGTGATGTTCGCACCGGGTGCGTGCTCCTCGAGGGCGAGCATGGTGAGGCTGCCGAACTGCAGGACGAACACGCCCATGAGCAGCAGCGCGTACAACGCGCTCCCGGCCCGGTCCCTGATGAGGGTGCGCCAGATCGCCCCGGGCCCGACCTGGCGCATGAGGCGGACGACGCGGACCACGCGGAACACGCGCAGGATCTTCAACTGCGGGAACGGCAGGCTGGCGAGGAGGTCGGCCCACCCGAAGTGCCGGAAGAAGTACGCGCTGCGACTCGGTGCGGTCACCAGGCGATAGGTGAAGTCCACCAGGAAGATCCCACTGAACAGCACGTTCATGACCCAGATCACAGTGTTCAGGGCGTCGTCGTCGACGGCGTACATGAGGACCAGGTTGACGATGGACAGGATCGACAGCACGCCGATGAAGATCTCGTAGCCCGTGCTCTTCAGTTCGCTGCGCGCCGCCCTGGCCATGCGAGGAGTCTGGCACGCGCCCCGCGCGCCGCTCGGCCGCCACGACGGCGCCCGCCGACCGGCGGGTACGAATCACCCGGACTCGCCCGGCTGCACGAACGTGTGCCGGTACTCGCTCGGCGAGGTGCCGAGGATCCGGTGGAAGTGCAGCCGCAGGTTCGCGCCCGTGCCCAGGCCGACCCGGTCGGCGATCTGCTCGACGCCGAGGTCGGTGCGCTCGAGCAGCTCGCGCGCGAGGTCGACGCGGGCGCGCAGGATCCACTGCATGGGCGTGTAGCCGGTGTCCTCGACGAAGCGTCGCGAGAACGTGCGCGCCGACACGTTCGCGTGCCGCGCCAGCTCGGCGAGGGTGAGCGGCTGCTCCAGCCGGGTGAGCGCCCACGCGCGGGTCACCGCGAACACGTCGCCGAGCGGCTCGGGCACGCTGCG
>NZ_WJSP02000540.1 GCF_009720255.1 Agromyces humi
GCGGTCGCGAGGTGGCGACCCGCGTCCCGTCGGTCGGTGAAGCGCTCCCTGGACATGGCGTGCGGCTTCGACTCCAGCGGCGGCCCGGCCGGCCCCGCAGCGTCAGACCCCGTCGAGCAGGGCGGTCCGGAGCGGCTCGCTGAGCGACGGAGGCACGTCCACCTCGACGTCGAGCGCCTGCAGGGCCCGACCGAAATAGACGCGGGCCGCGGCGGCCACCGTGATGTCGACGATCTGGCGATCGCTGAACCCGGCCTCCCGAAGGCGAAGGGTGTCGGCATCGGTCATGCCGGCCGAGTCGCGCGCCAACTGCTCGGCGAACCGCATCATCGCCACCTCGGCGTCGGAGAGGCCGGCATCCGTGTAGTCGAGCGCGATGCGCTCGAGCTGCGCCTCGTCGAATACCTTCAGCGACTTCAGGCCGTGGGCCAGGCGACAGTGCGGCGAGCCGGTGCCGAGCGCCGCCGCGAGCGTCACGAGCTCGAATCCTCGGAAACCCAGCGATTCGATCGTGGAGGCCGTGAGCGCCCGGAAGGCCGCGTACGCGGCCGGGTTCACCGCCATCGCCATCGTGTGCGTCGCGACATGGCCGAGCGCCGCGCGATCCTCGTCGTAGTAGCGCGCCACGCTCTCGGGCGCCTCGCCGTCGGGGACCGCCCTGATGATGGTCATCGCACCCCCTGGCAGTCGTGACCTTGCACCACAGGCCTAGCGTGCGGTGTTCGACGCGTCAAGCCCTGTGCACTCGAAGAGCGCGCCGCCTACCGTTGTTGATGTGGCACCGGACACCGACGAGGCGACTCGTCGAACGCGCATCGCGCGGCCGGTGAGAACACCGGAACGCCTGAGCGACGACTGAGGGGTCGACGCACAGGGCGGGGGAGCGGGTCGGATGACTGGGGGTCATCCGACCCGCGTTCTCACCGTTCCCGAGTGAAGTTCGCGTATCGGGTCTCGTCGCCTATGCTGAGTGGACCCTCCCCCACGAACGGGGGAACCCGTTCAGCACAGGGATTCGACGGCGACTCGACGCCGTCGGGCTTGGAGTGTCCGTGGGGCGTCATAGTGTCAAGGCCCCGGCAAGGAAGCCGGGGCGCGCGCTCGTCTTTTCCATCATCGCCGCCGTCGCCGTCGTCGCCATCGTCGGATCCGGGGTGTACCTGTGGGTCGGCGGCCACCTCTCCCCGCTCTTGGCGGCCGCCGAGAGCGGCTGCGCAGAGACGGAGCAGGTCGTCGTCGTCGCCGACACGTCCATCGCGCCGGCGCTCACCGACGTCGCGAAGGACTACGACGCGTCGTCCGACGCGTGCGTCGAGACGGTGATCAAGTCGCAGGACTCGGCCGACACGGCCGCCGTCATCGCCTCTGGCGGCGTCGACGCCGACGCATGGGTTCCCGAGTCCGGCGTCTGGGTCGACCGCATGGCCGCGACCGCGGCGTCACTCGGCCAGACCGCTCCCGAGGTCGAGGTGGGCGCGCCGATCGCGTCCACTCCCGTGGTGCTGGCCGCCGCGGCCACGACCGCCGCCGAAGTCGCCAGCGAGCCCGTGACCTGGACGAGGGTGCTGGGTGGCGGCCTGCCGACGATCCTCCCCGACCCTGAAGCCTCCTCGGCGAGCCTCGCCGGGCTCATGGCGCTCCGCGGTCACTCCTCGCCCGACGACCCACGGCAGTTCGCCGGGGCCATGATCGAGCTGGGCAAGACCATTCCCGCCTCCACCAGTGCCGCGTTCGGCGCGCTCGCCGCCAGTCAGCAGCCGAGCGTCGTGCTCACGACCGAGGCGCAGGTCGCCGACTACAACCTCGACGAGCCCGCCGAGACGCTCGTGGCGGCGTACCCCGCCGACGGCACCGTGCTCCTCGACTACCCGTTCGTGCAGCTGCCCGGCGACCCCGACACCGAGGCGGCATCGGCCGACAGCACCGCGGATGCGGCGCAGGCGCGCACCGACCTGCTCACCGCGTTCGCCGACGCCGCCCGGGCC
>NZ_WJSP02000541.1 GCF_009720255.1 Agromyces humi
ACCTGGCGGCGGTCGTCGACGCCGTCGGCGTTGCGGTCCACTGCGGGCGGGACGTCGCTCCGCACGGTGGCGGGCACGGCCCGGGTGTCGCCCGGTGCGGCGACCGGTCGTTCGGGGTAGCTGGCGGCGGGGTCTCGTGGGGTACTCACGGTGCAACCTCCTCGTCGTACGGATGGCGCCGCAGGTGTCGGCGCAGCGGCGAATCTACGCCGAACGGCGCCCGCGAGCACAGGCCTTGACAGCGCCCCGTCGGCCGCGAGACCCGCGCGCGTACGCGAGCCTCAGGCGTCGACGGCGACGGCGCTGACGGTGCGGTCGATGGTGCACTGGCCGAGCACCCGGGTGCCGACGTAGACGACCGCGGTCTGCCCAGGGGCGACACCGTCGAGCGGATGCGACGGAGTGACGACGAGCTCGCCACCGGTGACGACCGCCACGGCCGGCACGGGATCGGCGTGGGCGCGGATCTGCACCTCGCAGGCGAACGGCGTCGACGCGTCGGCCGGAGGCAGCCCCGCCCACGTGTAGCGCGAGCCTGCGATCTCGGCGGTCGCGAGCGCCTCCTTCGGCCCGACGACGACGGTCTTCTCCTTGGGTCGCACCTCGAGCACGAACCGTGGCCGCCCGTCGGGCGCGGGCGTGCCGAGGTGCAGTCCCCGGCGCTGCCCGACGGTGTAGGCGTGGGCGCCCTCGTGCGAGCCGACGACCGCACCCGAGCGGTCGACGATGTCGCCCGTCTCCACGCCGACGCGCTCGGCCAGCCAGCCCTTCGTGTCGCCGTCGGGGATGAAGCAGATGTCGTGCGAGTCGGGCTTCTGCGCGACCGAGAGCCCGCGTCGCGCCGCCTCCTCGCGCACGAGCTGCTTCGAGGGGGTGTCGCCGAGCGGGAAGTAGGCGTGCGCGAGCTGCTCGGAGGTCAGCACGCCCAGCACGTAGCTCTGGTCCTTCGCCCACGCGCTCGCGCGGTGCAGCTCGCGGTTGCCCGCGGCATCCGTCACGATCGTGGCGTAGTGCCCGGTCGCCACGGCGTCGAACCCGAGGGCGAGCGCCTTCTCGAGCAGGGCGGCGAACTTGATGCGCTCGTTGCAGCGCATGCACGGGTTGGGCGTGCGGCCCGCGGAGTACTCGGCGATGAAGTCGTCGACGACGTCGGCCTTGAACCGCTCGGAGAAGTCCCACACGTAATACGGGATGCCGAGCACGTTCGCGGCGCGCTGGGCGTCCATCGAGTCCTCGATGGTGCAGCAGCCGCGACTCCCCGTGCGCAGCGTGCCGGGCATGCGGCTGAGCGCGAGGTGCACACCGACGACGTCGTGTCCGGCATCGACCGCGCGTGCCGCAGCGACGGCGCTGTCGACGCCGCCGCTCATCGCTGCGAGAACCTTCACCCGTCCAGTGTAGGCAGGACTGCCTGAGGGGATGCCGCGCAGCGGATGCCTCGGGGCGGCGCTCAGCGATCGAAGGAGGTCGCCCGGGCGGCGAGCCCGGCCTTCGCGGCCTGGGCGTGGGCGCCGGGCAGCGCCGCGAGGAAGGCGTCGACGTCGGCCTCCGTGGAGTCGTGCCCCAGCGTGATGCGGAGCGCCCCGCGAGCGTCGGCCTCGGAGCGGCCCATGGCCATGAGCACGTGGGAGGGCTCCGGCACGCCGGCCTGGCACGCCGAGCCGGTGGACACCGCGACACCGGCGGCATCGAGGAGGAAGAGGAGCGAGTCGCCCTCGCACCCCGGGAAGGAGAGGTGCACGTTGCCGGGCAGGCGTCCGGAGGGGTCGCGATCGCCTGACAGGCGGGCATCGGGCACCGCGGCGAGCGCGCCGTGGATGAGCCGGTCCCGCAGCGCCGCCATGCGCCGCGCGTCGTCGTCGAGCCGGCCGTGCACGGTGACGGCGGCCGCGGCGAACGAGGCCGCGGCGGCGACGTCCTGCGTGCCCGATCGGACCTTCCGCTGCTGTCCGCCGCCGTGGATGAGCGGCTCGACGGCGGCGG
>NZ_WJSP02000542.1 GCF_009720255.1 Agromyces humi
CTGCGTCGCGTCTGCGGAGGGCCCGCGGTCGCGCAGGCCACGGTCACCCAGTTGCAGGCGCGCATCGACTTCCTGCGCCGGCGGCTCGGCAGTCGCTGAGGCAGTGGGGTGCGTCCGGTGCGCCGTGCCGTCGCGCCGCGGCGACCGGCACTCGTGCGGTCATCGGATCGCCCGCGCATCCGCCGACTGTGCCAGCATTGGCGGATGGACCGTCGCACACGGGTGCTCGTCGTCGCCATCATCGTCTCGTTCATCGCGTTCCTCGACGGCGCGGTCATCAACGTGGCGCTCCCGTCGATCGCGGCAGAACTCGGCGGCGGCCTCGCGCTGCAGCAGTGGGCGGTCGACGCCTACCTGTTGACGCTCGGGTCGCTCATCCTGCTCGCCGGCTCGCTCTCCGACTCCTTCGGCCGCCTCCGAATCATTCGCATCGGCCTCTACGGGTTCGCGGCGACGTCGGTGCTCTGCGCCGTCGCGCCCACCGGGCTGGTGTTCGTCATCGGGCGTGCCCTCCAGGGGGCGGCGGGCGCGCTGCTCGTGCCGAGCTCCCTCGCCCTGATCATCGCGACGTTCGCCAAGTCCGAGCAGGGCAAGGCCATCGGCCGCTGGACCGCCTGGACGACGAGCGCGTTCCTCATCGGACCGCTCTTCGGCGGCATCCTCGTCGACCTGGCCTCGTGGCGAGCGGTGTTCTGGATCAACCTCCTGCCGATCGCGGTCGTGCTCGTGCTCATGCGCGCCCTCGGCCGGGACGCCCCGAACCCGAACCGCGAGCGCATCGACTGGGTCGGCGCCGTGCTCGGCGTCGTCGGCCTCGGCGGCACGGTGTTCGCGCTCATCGAGCAGGAGCGGTTCGGGTGGGACTCGCCCGTGGTGTTCGTGCCGCTCCTCGTCGGCCTCGCCTCGCTCGTCGCGTTCGTGCTCTGGGAACGGCGGGTGCCGCAGCCCATGCTGCCCCTCACGCTGTTCCGCGCCCGCAACTTCGCGGCAGGCAACCTCGCGACGGTGTTCGTCTACGCGTCGTTCTCGCTCGGTCCGTTCGTGATGACGATCTTCCTGCAGCAGACCGCGGGCTTCTCGGCGACGGTGGCCGGGCTCGCGACCCTGCCGCCGACCATCATGCTGGTGCTGCTCGGGTCGTGGTTCGGCGGGCTCTCCACGCGCTTCGGCCCCCGGGTGTTCATGACCCTGGGACCGATCATCGTCGCCGTCGGCTACCTGCTCACGCTGAGCGTCCAGCCCGAGCTGAACTACTGGCTGCAGTTCCTGCCCGGGGTCCTCGTCATCGGCCTCGGCATGGCCATGACGGTGGCGCCGCTCACCTCGGCGATCCTCGGCGCGGTCGACCCTGCGCGAGCCGGCATCGGGTCGGCCGTGAACAACGCGGTGGCCCGCATCGCCGGACTCGTCGCGATCGCGAGCCTGGGCGTCATCGTCGGCACGCAGCTCGACGTCGACGGGTACCACCGGGCGGCGACGGCCACCGCGGTGTTCCTCATCATCGGCGGGATCGTCTCGTGGGTCGGCATCCGGAACCCTGCGGCGACCCCGGATGCCACGGGGGCGGCGCCGCCGCCGGTCGAGGCGCCCTCGACCGGCTCGACGCACATCCCGCCGCACACCGTCGAGTGAGCGTTCGGCCCGTCAGGCGACGGTCGCGTGGTGGCGTGCCCGCGTCACGAGGCCGCCGACCTCGGCCGCCGCGTCGAGGGCCGCCATGAGGTCCGCCGTCAGGTCGTCGACGTGCTCGAGTCCGATCGAGAGGCGCACGACCGCGGCATCGGGCTTCGCGTCGCCCGCCACGGGGCGGTGCGTGAGCGACGCCGGGTGCTGCACGAGCGAATCGACGCCGCCCAGCGAGACGGCGTGGGTCACCGAGATGCGCGTCGACGGCTTCCGATTCGACCTGCGGGTCCGCACCGCGATCACCGAGATCGACGGCTTCGAGTGGGGCACGTTCCTGTTCCCCGGCGCC
>NZ_WJSP02000543.1 GCF_009720255.1 Agromyces humi
ACGCGGCGACGCGACGGGCGACGGCCTCGGCCGCGTCGAGGGAGCGGGCGCCCGTGCGCCCACCGGAGGCGCCGAGCTCGACGAGCACGTCGATCGGCCGGGGCGGGGTGATGCCGGATGCCGCGATGCCGCGTTCCATGGCGTCGACCGTCTCGAGCGAGTCGACCCAGCACGTGAACGCGAACGCCGGGTCGTCGAGCTCCCCCGCGACGAACGCGAGGGCGTCGGGCGCGACGAGGGCATTGGCGAGCATGATGGCGGAGATGCCGAACCCGCGCGCCGTGCGCACCTGGCCGGGCGTCGCGAGGGTGAGCCCGGTCGCGCCGGCGTCGAGCTGCAGCCGCCAGAGCGCGGGCGCCATCGTGGTCTTGCCGTGCGGCATGAGCTCCATGCCGTGGGCCGCGGCCCAGCCCTGGATGGTGTCGGCGTTGCGGCGCAGGGCCGCGCCGTCGAGCACGGTGATCGGCGTCCAGAACTCCTCGAGGCGCGGTTCGGTGGCGAGGAAGTCGCGCACCGTCAGGCCGGCGGCTCGCCGCGGGAGCCCGGTGTCGCTCGCAGCGAGCACCTCGTCGGCGAGGTCGTCGATTCGACGCGGCATCCGGATTCCTCTCCCGAAGATGTTGCGTATGTTGCAACCGGATTGCATCATATCTGCACACCAGCAACGATGGCCACATGAGCGACGATGGCCGCATGAGCGACGATGGTCGGGTACATCCCGCACCCGACGTCCTCGCCGTGGGCGAGACCATGGCGCTCGTCGCCCCGTCGCGCGCCGAGTCCCTCGAGACCGCGGTCGACTTCCACATCGACGCGGGCGGTGCCGAGGCGAACGTGGCCTCCCACCTGGTCGCGCTCGGGCGCCGCGCGGCCTGGGCCGGCGCCGTGGGCGATGACGCGCTCGGTCGTCGGGTCGTGCGCCAGCTCGCCGAGCGTGGCGTCGACACGCGATGGGTGACGGTGGACGCCGGTGCGCCGACCGGCCTGTACGTCAAGGACCCGGGCCGAGGCGTCGACTACTACCGCGCCGGCTCGGCGGCGTCCCGGCTCGGTCCGGGCGACGTGTCGGCGCTTCCGCTCGACCGGGTGCGGCTCCTCCACGTCAGCGGCATCACGCCCGCGCTCTCGGCCTCGTGCGACGCGCTCGTCGATGCGTTGTTCGATGCCGCAGCAGGGCACGACGTCCCGGTCAGCTTCGACGTCAACCATCGGGCCGCGCTCTGGCCGTCGACGGATGCCGCGGCGCAGCGCCTGCGCGACCTGGCCGCTCGCGCCACCGTCGCGCTCGTCGGACGCGACGAGGCCGAGGGCCTCTGGGGCGTGTCGGGCGTCGATGCGGTGCGCGCGCTCCTGCCCGAGCCGGCCGTGCTCGTGGTGAAGGACGGTGCGGTGGGTGCGACGGAGTTCGCCCGGGGCGACGACGGCGGCGACGACGTCGTCCACGTGCCGGCGCTCACCGTGGAGCTCGTCGAGCCCGTCGGGGCGGGCGATGCGTTCGCAGCCGGCTACCTGCACGCCTGGCTCGACGGCGCGGCATCCGCCGACCGCCTCGCCGCCGGGCACGCGCGAGCGGTGCTCGTGCTCGCCGACACGGCCGACTTCCCCAGGAGCCCCCGAGAGGACCAGGCATGACCGCCAACGTCACCAATTCCGACTTCGACCGGATCCTCGCCGGGCGCCCGCTCATGGCGATCTTCCGCGGACTCGGCGTCGACCGCAGTGTCGAGCTGGCGCGCCGCGCGTGGGAGCTCGGCATCGAGGCGGTCGAGCTGCCCATCCAGTCCGAGGCGGACGTCGACGCGCTCGCCGCGGTGGCGGAGGCCGGCCGCGCCGAGGGGCGGCTCGTGGGCGCGGGCACCGTGGTGTCGACGCGGCACGTCGAGCTCGCGGCATCCGCCGGCGCCGCCTTCACAATCAGCCCCGGATTCGACGCCGACGTCGTGCGGGCGTCGGCCACTGCAGGCCTGCCG
>NZ_WJSP02000544.1 GCF_009720255.1 Agromyces humi
GTGCGCAGCAGCAGCTGCCGGCTCATGCCGAGGTGGCCGACGACCGCGCGGTCGGGTCCGATCGGCAGCCACAGGAACTTGCCGCGCCGCACCGCCGCGGCGATGCGCGCTCCCGTGACGAGCGCCTCGAAGTCGCCGGATGCCGCGACGTGACGGGTCAGCGCGCGGGGATCGAGCACGTCGACGGCCGTGACCAGCGCGCCGGTGACGGCGGGTGCGAGGCCGGCGCGGACCACCTCGACCTCGGGCAGCTCGGGCACGTCAGCCGGCGTTCAGCTCGGTCCAGGCCTCGAGTGCGGCGGCCATCTCGGCCTGCTTCTTGCTCGAGCCCTCGCCGGTGGCCTGCACCAGGTCGCCGACCGAGACGGTGGCGATGAAGTGCTTGTTGTGGTCGGGCCCCGACTCCGTGACCGTGTAGACGGGCGGCGGGGCGCTGCGGCGTGCCGCGATCTCCTGCAGGCTCGTCTTGGGGTCCATGGCGGCGCCGAACCGCTCGGGGTCGTCGAGGAGCGGACCGACGAGGCGCAGCACGAAGGCCGTGGCCGCGTCGCCGCCCGAGTCGAGGTAGACCGCGCCGATGATCGCCTCGACGGTGTCGGCGAGGATCGACGGCTTGTCGGCGCCTCCGGTCATCGTCTCGCCCCGCCCGAGCAGCACGTAGGGTCCGACGCCGATGGTGCGACCGACCTCGGCGAGCGCGGCACTCGACACGAGGCTGGCGCGCCGCTTGGCGAGCTCGCCCTCCTCGAGGTCGGGGTGGTCGCGGAACAGCTTGACCGTGACGGCCTGCCCCAGGATGGAGTCGCCGAGGAACTCGAGGCGCTCGTTGGTGGGGATGCCGCCGTTCTCGTACGCGAACGACCGGTGCGTGAGCGCGAGCTGGAGCAGGGCCGGGTCCACCTCGATCTGCAGCGAACGCTGCAGTTCGTCGAGTGAATGCTCCGAGGGAGCCGTGGACTCCGTCCCCGTGTGCTCCGTGCGCGTCACGACCGGTCGGTAGGCGAGTCGGGGCCGACTAGACGTCGGCGACCTTGCGGCCCTTGTACTCGAGGAACAGCGGGGTGCCCGCGGAGTCCTCGACGACCTTGGCGCGGTGCGGCAGGCTGTAGGTGACCTTGCCGTTCTCGACGGTCTTGACGAGCGTGGGGACCTCGGCCTTCCACTGCGAACGACGCGCGTGCGTGTTGGCTCGTGACTTCTTCCTCTTGGGAACAGCCATGACTCTCTCTCAATCTCTCTGCTGGGGGGCGTCGGATGCGGCATCCGAGCCTTGGTCTTCGGAAGCTTCGAACCCCGCGAGCGCGGCCCATCGCGGGTCGCGCTGCTCAGGGGTGACGAGTTCCGGATGATCAGCCAGTCGGACCCCGGTCTCTGGGTCGAGACCCGGGCAGTCCGGCCGGCACACCGGCTGGAACGGCAGTGCCAGCACCACCGCATCTCGGATGAGCGATTCAAGATCCACGTGGTCGTCTTGAACCTCATACTCGAAAGCTTCTCCAGAATGATACGCGAAAAGCTCCTGGAACTCGACTTCGACGGGCAGGGCGATGTCGATGAGGCATCGGCCGCACTCCCCCTCGGCCACCGCGTCGACCTCGGCGGTGACGAGAACGCCCTCGTGCACGGACTCCAGGCGTACGGCCAGATCGAGCTCGGAGCCCGCCCGGACCGACACGAGTCCCTCGCCCATGGGGTCGCCCACGGGGATCGCGAGGCGCTGCTCGCGCATCTCGCCCGGACGGTTCACGAGGTCGCGCACGTTCACTCGGAACGGGGAATGCTGAATGGCCACGATCGACGATTCTACGCCCCGGCCGCGGTGCGATCGCCGAGCGCCCTCCGCACGCGATCGAAGAGCGAGCGGGGTGCGAACGCGGCCCTCGCCCGTTCCCCGGCGCTCGCGTCGGACCGCAGGGCCGAGCGCCTCCACGTCGGGCCGGGATCTCC
>NZ_WJSP02000545.1 GCF_009720255.1 Agromyces humi
CGGTTTCGGGCCCATCGAGCTTCGATCCGGAACGAACCCAGACCACCAACTAAGGTCCCTAAGCGCGGCCAGTTCCAGCAGGCGCTCCGCGGCGACATCCAGCTCTCCGCTCGCTGAGCACGCGACCGCGCTCTGGCATACGAGACGATCGCCTCCGACGCGACGGTCGAAGACGTCCAGCGGCGGCCCACAGCAGGCCCGTCAGCGCCAGGGGCACCGTGATCGCGTCGATGCGGCCCATGGCGATCGGGCCGAGGAGCAGCAGGAACCCGATCCACCACCACGCAGCCACGCGGCGGGTCCGCGAGAGCCCGCGATCGCCGAGGAGCACCGAGAACGCCGCCGCGTCGAGGAGCACGACCATGGCGAGCCAGGTCTGCCCGTACCACTCGGGCCCGAACGCGAGCGACAGCGTCATGGGAGCGAAGGCGAGGATCGGATACACCCAGGGCGCGTCGATGCCCATCCGCACGGAGCCGTCGGCGGCGAGTTCGGCCCACCGGTGGTACACGCCCGTGACGTCGTACAACGGGCCGCCCTGGGCCCAGAGGTTGAGGGCGGCGAGCAGCGCGTGCACGAGCAGGAACGCGATCCAGAGCGCAGCACGGCCGGAGAGGAACCGCCGGAGCCGGCTGCGGCGGCGCGTGGGCGCGGCACGCACCTCCCCGACGGTCATGGCGACGAGCCTAGCGGAGCGTCACAGTGCGCCACGCGTGCGCCACGGGTCGCTGGATTTGGCATGATCGAGGTCCACCACCACGGAGGATCACATGAGCCGACGCCCCCTCGCCGCCCTCGCCGTCGCGGCATCCGCAAGCCTGCTGCTCGTCGCCTGCGCCGGCGGGGGCGGCGGCGCGACCGAGGCCTCGGGCGACTACGTCACCGAGGGCAAGTTCACCATCGGCACCGGCGAGCCGGCGTACTACCCCTGGGTGCAGGACGACGCACCCGAGTCGGGCCAGGGCTTCGAGGCGGCGGTCGCGTACGCGGTCGCCGAGGAGCTCGGCTTCGCGAAGGACGACGTCGTCTGGGTGCGCACCACGTTCGACCAGGCCATCGCGCCCGGACCGAAGGACTTCGACGTCAACCTCCAGCAGTTCTCGATCACCCCCGAGCGCGCCGAGTCCGTCGACTTCTCGTCGCCGTACTACGAGACGACGCAGGTGGTCATCACCGTCGAGGACTCGCCCGCGGCATCCGCCACCTCGATCGCCGACCTGCAGGGCCTGCTCGTCGGCGCCCAGACCGGCACGACGAGCCTCGACGCGGTCGAGCAGGTCATCGCCCCCACCGCGGGCGCGCAGGTGTTCAATACGAACGACGACGCCAAGCTCGCCCTGCAGAACGGCCAGGTCGACGCCATCGTCGTCGACCTGCCCACCGCGTTCTACCTGACGGGCGTCGAGCTCGAGGGCGGCACGATCGTCGGGCAGCTGCCCGCGACGACCGGCGGCGACGAGTTCGGCTTCGTCCTCGAGAAGGACTCGCCGCTCACCGCCGACGTCACCGCGGCGGTCGACGCGCTCCGGGCCGACGGCACGCTCGACGAGCTCGCCGCCGAATGGCTCGGCGGCGACGACGCAGCCCCCGAGCTCGAATGACGGATGCCGCGGCATCCGCGGTCGACGGCTCGTGGCAGCCGAGCGAGCTCGAGCTCGGACGACGCACGTTCCGCCGCCGGCAGACGCGCCGATCGATCCTGGTGGGAGTCGTCTCGACGGTCGTGCTCGCCGTCGCGCTCGTGCTCACCCTCGCCGGATCGCCCGGGTGGGCGCGCGTCCAGCAGACGTTCTTCGACCCCGAGATCGCGCTCGCCTCCTGTTCCCATTCAATCTATCGGCAGGGGCGGACCGCTCGCGGTGCCTGTGGAGAGCGGCGGGACGCCCTGCGTGCCTTCGGTGAACTGCCAGTGCCGCCGTCTACACTCATCGGGTG
>NZ_WJSP02000546.1 GCF_009720255.1 Agromyces humi
GCCGGTCGCTGATCTGCTCGGGCATACGATGTGCCGCATGCGACGGATGCTGCGCACCACCACACTGGCCGGAACCATCCTCCTCGCCGCGGCGCTCGCGCTGTCGGGCTGCGCCGCCAAGGCCGGCGGGGGCGGCGACGACTCCGCTTCGGCCAGCGCGAAGGGCAGCAGCAGCGAGAGCGCGGTGGGCGAGTGGGGTGACGTCGACGACCAGACGCAGCCGTCGCTCGTGCTCGCGAAGGACGGCACGCTCACGGGCACCGACGGCTGCAACCGCCTCAACGGCGGGTGGACGCAGGACGGCGACACGGTGACGTTCTCGAACGTGGCGTCGACCATGATGATGTGCGCCGACGTGGACACGTGGCTTGCCGGGCTCGACACCGCGAAGGTCGACGGGTCGACGATGACCGTGTACGGCCCGGCCGGCCGCAAGATCGGCACCCTCGAGCGCGCCTAGACCGGTCCGGGGCCCCCGGCGCCGAACGCGTCGACCTCGGGGTCGTAGCCGAGCACGGCGTTGCCCACCTCCGCGGGCTCGTGCATCCAGGGCGTGTAGCTCACGCCCACGAGGAGGCCTTCGGGGCTCAGGAGGCGCGACGTCGTCTGCCCCCACGGCTCCTCGTGCGCGCCGATGAGGATCTCGTGTCCGCTCGACCGCAGTTCCTCGACCGCCTCGCCGACGGCCGCTGGCGTCTCGACGTCGAACTCGATCCACGCCTGCGGCACCGGGCGGTCGGCCGGCCACTCGCTCGTGCCGAACGTGGCCTGGGCCGCCTGGCTGAGCGGCCAGATCGCGAAGGCGTTGACGCCCGGCAGCTCCTCGGTGTGGAAGTACCCCTCGTCCTCGCTGAACGGGATGCCGAGCGCTCCGCGCCAGAAGTCGGCCGACGAGGAGTCGGCGGTGCCGATGGGGCCGAAGCCGGCCACGAATGCGATGTCCATGCGCCAAGCGAACGCCGCATCACCCGCATCCGCAACCCCGAAGGCGGCAGCGGCCGGCGGGGTCCGCCCGATCAGCGCGGGGTCGGGCCGATCCTCGTCATCCGGCGGATGCGACCGCGGCGACGAGCCGCGCGCTGTGCGACGTGAGGAACTCGAGCAGCTCGGGCGGCCCCTCGACGCGATAGCCCGCGCCCGCCGGCAGCCACACGAGCGCCATCGCGAGGGCCTGCGGCCCCTCCGCCTCGAGGGGCCAGACGCAGCGGGTCGGGCCGTCGGCCACGACGTCGCGCCCGTAGGGCCCGAGGTGCTCCATCAGTTCCGCGCGCGGCAGGTCGACGACCACCCGCGCACGAACGCTGCGGTCGCGGTACCGCAGTGCGGACTCGACGCGCCGGCGCGCGGCCTCGTCGGTCATCGGCCGCGGCTCGAATCGGACCCGGGTCTGGAAGACGTCGCTGATGCGGTCGAGTCGGAACGTGCGCCAGTCGTCGCGCTGCCGGTCCCAGGCGAGCAGGTACCAGCGCCGGGCCACGGGCACGAGCCGGTACGGCTCGACGACGCGGGAGGTCGACTCGCCCGCGGCATCCGTGTAGCTGAATCGCAGCCGCTCGGAGTCGCGGCACCCGAGCGCGAGCAGCCCGAGCAATTCGGTGTCGATCTCGGGCGCGGGCCGACCGGATGACTCGCGCGTGCCGACGCCGACGGTGGCGTGCGACTGCAGCGCGTCGATGCGACGCCCGACGTGGCGCTCACGCCCGAGGCGCCCGCGAGGATCGAGCTCCTCACCGAGGCTGAGGGCTCGCTGCAGCAGTACCTGCTGCTCGTCAGGTCAGGCGACAACGGGCGAGGTCCGTGGCGCGCTACGGTGAAGTGGACCGGGCCGCTCAGCTTCGTCCGGCGCACTCCTCTGACCTGCTCGCTCGTCTGCACGGTGAGATCCAAGAAGGCAGCGCCGCGTCGATGACGGCATCGTTGAACGCTGGGGCACCG
>NZ_WJSP02000547.1 GCF_009720255.1 Agromyces humi
TGCGCGGTGCGCTGCGCGTTCAGCCGACGCGGCGCACCAGGGCGTCGACCGCCGGCCGCTGGCCCTTCACGAGCCGCTCGCGGGCCTCGTCGGGGGAGAACCATCCCGCGGCGTCGAGCTCGGGGAACGATTGGCGGCGACCCGAGCGCGGCGGCCACTCGATCTCGAACAGGTTGCTGCGCACGTCGTCCGCATCGAAGTCGGACTCGCCGATGAACACCGTCACGAGCTTGCCCGACGCGTAGCGGAACCGGCCGAGCTCCTCGTACTCCACCTCGGGCGCCGGCCGCCCGACCTCCTCGGCGAATTCGCGGAGCGCCGCCGCGAGCGGCTCCTCGTCGGTGTAGGTGCCCTTCGGGATGGACCACGCCGAGGCGTCCTTGCCCCGCCAGAACGGACCGCCCATGTGTCCGATGAACAGCTCGAGCCCGGGCTGTCGTCGGTAGAGCAGGATGCCCGCGCTGGTCTCGGCCATGGGGACACGCTACCGGGCGGGTGCGACCTGACGTCAGGCGTCGCCGACGAGCACTCCCTCGGGGTCGAGCACGGCGACTCGCGGCCGGCCGTCGGGGCCGAGCCCTGCGACATCCGGCAGCCCGCGGAACAGCGCGGCAGCTGCGTCGCCGACGCGGGTCACGTTCGAGAAGTCGAGCACGAGGCATCCGCCGTCACCGACGAGCGGAGCGAGCCGGGTCAGCACCTCCTCGGCGCCGGCGAAGAACACCTCGCCGCGCAGCCGCGCGATGGTGTCGCCGCCGCCCTCGACCCGGTCGTCGCGCTCGAGCTGGGCGATCGGGGAGTGCGGCGCACCCCGGTGCTGCAGCATGTGCAGCCCGTACCGTTCCGACAGGGTGCGCAACATGACGATGCCGCGCACGCTGTTGCCGCGCGCGTCGAGCCGCGGGCTGAAGGTGCCGATGCCGAACTCCTCGGGCTGCATCGCCACGATGCCGCCGCCCACGCCGCTCTTCGCGGGCAGTCCCACGTGCACGAGCCAGTCGCCCGACGCGTCGTACATGCCGCAGCTCGTCATGACCGACGTCGTCCAGCGGGCGACGTCCTCGCCGATGACGCGCTCGCCGCTGATCGGGTTGCGGCCGCCGTTCGCGAGCGTCGCCGCCATGATGGCGAGGTCGCGCGCGTTCACCGACACGGAGCACTGCCGGAAGTAGGCGCCCGTCGCCACCTCCGCCGTCGAGCCGAGCGTGCCGGCCGACTGGGTGAGGTAGGCGAGGGCGCGGTTGCGGTCGCCGGTGGCGTGCTCGGACTCGAACACCGACTCGTCGAGGTCGAGCTCGCGAGCCGCGAAGGCGTTGAGGCCGGCGTGGATGATGGCGAACTTCTCCGCGGCCGTGTCGCCCGTGATGAGCGAGCTCATCACGATCGCGCCCGCGTTGATGAGCGGGTTCAGCGGCCTGCCGGTCGCCGGCTCGAGGCTGATGGCGTTGAACGGCTCGCCGCTCGGCTCGACGCCGACGTGGCGGATCACCTCGGCGAGCCCCGACTGCTCGAGGGCGAGCGCGAACACGAACGGCTTCGACACCGACTGGATGGTGAACGTCGTCTCGCTGTCGCCCGACTCGTGCACGCTGCCGCGCACGCTCGCGAGTGCGGCGCCGAGCGCCTCGGGGTCGGCCCTGGTGAGCTCGGGGATGTACGACGCGAGCGCACCGTCGGTGTGCGGTCGTGCGACGTCGAGCACCGAGTCCAACGCGGCACGGATCGGATCCCGGAGGTCTGGGATGGTGGGCTCGTACGGTTCGGCGTCGGCCATGGCGCCAGCCTAGGCCTCAGCTCGGCTGCGACGTCCAGATGAACGGCGGATGCTGCGCCGGCGCGTCGCCCGCGGCAACGAGCCGCGCGAGCCGAACCGCCCCGTCGAGCGGGGTGCCGGCCGAGCCCACCAGCTCCGCATGCGGGGCGAG
>NZ_WJSP02000548.1 GCF_009720255.1 Agromyces humi
GCCGGTGCCCGCCTCACCGTGACGGATGTCGCGGAGTCCAAGCGCGCGCTCGCCGACGAGCTCGGCGCCGCCTGGGTCGAGCCCCACGAGGCGCACCTCGTCGAGGCCGACGTGTTCGTGCCGTGCGGGCTCGGCGGCGTGCTCACGCACGAGGTCGTCGAGTCGCTCCGGGTGCGCGCGGTGGTCGGCGCCGCCAATAACCAGCTCGCCTCCCGTGACGTCGCCGGCCTCCTCACGGAGCGCGAGATCGTCTGGGCGCCCGACTTCGTGGTGAACGCCGGCGGCGTCATCTACCTGGATGTCGCGAGCGAGCCCGGGGCAGACCAGGCCGCCCTCGACGCCCGCATCGCGGGCATCGGCGACACCGTCGCCTCAGTGCTGCGCTCCGCCGACGAGCACGGCACGACCACCCTCGCGGCTGCCGAGCGGCTCGCCCGGGCACGCCTCGACGCCGCGCGCTGACGGGTCGGCACCGGCCGATAGGCTCGTGCCATGACGTCCCCCGCCGCCACGCCTCCGCCCGCCCCTGCCCGGTTCCGGCCGGCTCCGACCCGGGGCCGGCGGGTGCTGGCGGTGCTGGCCTCGTCGGGCGTGGCGGCGGTCGGGGCGATGTTCGTGGCGCTGTTCGCGCTGTTCATCGGCAACGGGCAGTCACCGCAGGTGTTCGACCAGCTGTTCGGGCATTTCGCCCTCGCGGCGCTCATCGCGTGGCTGCTGCTCGCCGTCGCGAACGCCGTGGGCGCCACCCGCGCCTGGTTCCTCGCGCTCATCACGGGATTCGCATCGGGCACGCTGGCCGCGCTGATCGCGACGACCTTCACGGCGACCGCCGCGGGCAACCCGTTCAGCGGACCGCTGTTCCTCTTCGTGGTCGGCTCGCTCGTGAGCCTCAACCTCGTCTTCGTCCTGGCCGTGATCGCGGGCGAGGTCTTCCTCGCGCCGAAGGTGTTCCGCGGCATCATGGGCTACGCGCCGCGGCGGCCCGCCCGCCGCATGGCGCTCGTCCGTATCCCCGCGTCGAACCTCGACGAGGGCGAGCTGACCCACCGTGAGCGGCATCCGGTCGACAAGGCCCGCGCCGACGACCAGTGGGACAACTACTGCGCCGCGCTCGTCGCCGAGGGCTGGGAGACGCTCGAGGTCGATGCGGCCCCAGAACTGGCCGACTCGGTGTTCGTCGAGGACACCGTCGTGCTGTTCGGAGACCTCGCCGTGATCACCAGCCCGGGTGCCGAGTCGCGCCGCGCCGAGATCGAGGCCGTCGAGCGCACCGTCGGCGCCATCCCCGGCGTCACGGTCCGTCGCATCGAACTGCCCGGCACCCTCGACGGCGGCGACGTGCTCAAGGTGGACTCCACCGTGTACGTCGGTGCGTCGAGCCGCACGAATCCCGAGGGCATCCGCCAGCTCCGTTCGCTGCTCACGCCCCATGGCTACTCCGTGGTCGCGGTGCCCGTGACCAAGGCGCTGCATCTGAAGAGCACCATGACCGCGCTGCCCGACGGCACGATCATCGGCGATCCGGCGCTCGTCGACGTGCCGAGCCTCTTCCCGCGGTTCCTCCCGGTGCCCGAGCCCGAGGGCGTCGCGGTCGTCGAGTTGTCGCCCGAGTCCCTGCTCATGTCGTCGTCGGCGCCGAAGACCGCGGCGATGCTCGCGGGCCTCGGCTACCGCGTCGTGACCGTCGAGATCGACGAGTTCGAGAAGCTCGAGGCCGGCGTCACATGCCTGTCGGTGCGGGTGCGGTAGTCGTACGCACCCGACCGTCGTGCAGCTCGAGCACGCGGTCGGCGCGGCGCACGAGCGCCGGGTCGTGGGTCGTCACCACGGCGGCCACGCCGCGCGCGTGCACGAGCTCGCCGATGAGGTCCATCACGGTCGCCGCCGTGCCGCTGTCGAGCTGGCCGGTGGGCTCGTCG
>NZ_WJSP02000549.1 GCF_009720255.1 Agromyces humi
CGACTCCCACCCCGGAGCCCACAACCCCGACGTCGCAGCCCGCGTCGTCCCCATCCTCCCCAACCTGATCGGAGCCTGACCCATGACCGCCGCTGTCCCCACCCTCACCCGCCGCATCACCAAGCCGACCCCGATCGCCGCGCTCATGGCCGCAGATGGCTACAAGTTGGACCACCTCCGTGCCTACGGGCCCGGCGTCACCCGCATCCTGATCAACTGGACGAACCGGTCGAACAAGTACCTGCCCGACGCCACGCACGCCGTCGCGTTCGGCGTCCAGGCGTTCGCCCAGTCGTACCTCACCGAAGCGTGGGAGCCGTTCTTCGCCGCAGACGAGGACTTCGTCGCCAGCGAGTACGAGCGCGTACTTGGCGCCTACCTCGGCCCGAACACCATCGGCTCGGACCACATCCGAGCCCTCCACCGCCTCGGCTACCTCCCGCTCGAGATCCGCACGGTCCCAGAGGGAACCCTGCTCCCGTTCGGTGTCGCAGCGCTCACCATTGAGAACACCATCCCTGAGTTCTTCTGGCTGCCGAACTACATCGAGACCGCACTGTCGGCGTCGATCTGGCACCCGGCGACCACCGCCACGATCGCCGTTCTGTACCGTGAGCTCTTCGAGGCATGGGCTGAGCGCACCGGCGGCGACCTCGCCGCGGTCGACTTTCAGGCGCACGACTTCTCGATGCGAGGCCAGACCTCGATCGAGTCGGCAGCCGCATCGGGCGCCGGCCACCTCATCTCGTTCCTCGGGACGGACAGCCTCCCCTCGATCGACTGGATCGACCGGTTCTACCCCGGCGAGAACGGCTGGGTCGCAGCATCGGTCCCCGCCACCGAGCACTCGGTCATGTGCCTCCGGGGCCAGGACGGCGAACTCGAGACGTTCAAGCACCTGTTGCACCTCTACCCGGCCGGCATCGTCTCAGCCGTCTCGGACGGGTACGACTTCTGGGGCGTCCTCACCGACATCCTCCCGAAGCTGAAGGACCAGATCATGGCCCGCGACGGCAAGCTCGTCATCCGCCCTGACTCGGGCGACCCTGTCGACATCATCACCGGTGAGACCGACCTGACCAAGTCGAGCCCGCTTGCTCGTGAGAACTACGCAGACCTGAAGGCTGACGGCATCCTCTCGAACGAGCAGCTCGGAGCGATCGAGATCCTCGGCGACTTGTTCGGCTACACAATCAACGACAAGGGCTACAAGGTCCTCGACCAGCACATCGGCCTCATCTACGGCGACAGCATCACCCTCGACCGCGCCAAGCGCATCTTCGAGCGCCTCGAGGCGAAGGGGTGGGCGTCGACCAACGTGGTGCTCGGCATCGGTTCGTTCAGCTACCAGATGGTCAGCCGGGACACCACCGGCGGTGCCGTGAAAGCTACGTGGGCCGAGGTCGACGGCCAGCCGGTCGACATCCAGAAGGACCCGAAGACCGGCCGCGACCCGATCACCGGGGAGAGCAAGAAGAGCGCCAAGGGCCGCCTCGCCCTCACCCGCGACGAGACCGGCGAGATCGCCCTGATCCAAGGAGCCACGCCCGAGCAGGAAGCCGCGAGCCTCCTCCAGCCGGTGTGGGTTGACGGCGCGTTCGTCCGCATCCAGTCGTTCGAGGACGTACGCCAGACGCTCCGCGCTGAGCGCGCAGCTCGGGCGGCGCGGGCGGCGAGCTAGCGCCCGGGCGGGCAGCGCCGGATGCCAGGCGCTGCCCGCTTTCCCGCGCATGCTGACCGTGAAGGAGGCACCACCCATGACAAAGATCGGCCTCGTAGGCTGCGCCGCGCAGAAACTCCGGCGACCCGCACCGGCTCGCGACCTGTACGTGTCGCAGCTGTTCCGGAAATCGTCCGCCTACGTCGAGTGGAACTGCGACGCCTGGTTCATCCTGAGCGCCAAGCACGGC
>NZ_WJSP02000055.1 GCF_009720255.1 Agromyces humi
GCATAGTCGCGCTCGTTCTGGTCGCCGTAGTCGCGGGCGAACTCCGCGACGGCCCGGTCGAACCGGTCGCTCTGCCCGAGGTACGACGCGATCGCGACCCGGTCGCCGGCGCGCGCGTGTGCGCGTGCGAGCGTCTCGCCGCAGACTCGGGCGTACACGCGCGCCCCCGACGGCACGAGTGACTCGACGTCGGCGGCGCCCTTCCAGTCGTGGAGCTGCCGGATGTAGAAGTCGCGGTCGACGCCGTCGAACCCGGCCTGGCGATGCCAGCCGAGGAAGATGTCGCTCGCCGCCTGCATGAGCCGCTGGCCGCGCACGACACGCTCGCCGTGATTGTCGTAGGCGCTCGGCTGCAGGAATCGCTCGAGCACCGACGCCTCGGCCTGCTTCGCCTGCAGCAGGAGCGGATCCTGGTCATCGCGCCCCCGCAGCAGCACGATCCACGCCCTGGTGCCGACACTGCCGACGCCGACGACCTTGCGCGCGAGGTGCACGTACGAGAACTCCCGCATCGGATGGTTCTCGAGCTGGAGGGTCGACTGGTACGACGCCAGCACCTCCCGCATCCAGTCCTCCTCCTGCTCCCGCGTGCGACCGACAGGGTCGAGCTGCTCGATCGGCACGATGAGCGGGGGGTCCGCCATGATCCGCAACTGCCCATCGACCACCTCGGTGAGCTTGGACACCGCACGCATGCTGTCCTTCGTGCGCGCCTTCGCCAGTGCGGCATCCGTGCGCTTGAGCTGCTTGGCATCCAACTGCTTGCGCTGCCGCTCCTCGGCGACGAACGCCATGAAGCGGTCGGTGTCGAGCTGGTCGTACCAGGCGTCGAGCACCCGCGACCCGGCGGCCTGCAGCATCCGCTCGCGATAGCCGCGTACCGCCGTGAGGTTGATCTCGCGCCGCTCCTCATCGGTGTACCCGTTGTTGCGACCGGCGACCTCGAAGCTCGCCGCCAGCCGTTTCACGTCCCACTCCCACGGGCCGGGCAGGGTCTCGTCGAAGTCGTTCATGTCGAAGACCATGCGGCGTTCGGGGGTGCCGAAGACGCCGAAGTTCGACAGGTGCGCATCGCCGCAGATCTGCGTCATGATGCCCGAGACGGGGGTGCGGGCGAGGTCGGATGCCATGAGCAGCGCGGCACCGCGGTAGAACGTGAACGGCGACACGAGCATACGCGCGTGCCGGATCGGCACGAGCTCGGGCACCCGCGTGGTCGCCTGCTCTTCGAGGAGTGCGATCGGGTCACCTCGGTCGGCCGCGGGCGACCATCCCGCATGCGACGAGCGCGGCGAGCGCCGCCGAGCCTCCTTGCCGTACTCTGCGCGGGCCGCGAAGTCGGTCGCCGGCGGCGGTGCGAGCGCCTCGACGCCTCGTCCACCGCTCGCCATGGTCTCGTCGATGCTCATGTCACGACCTCCGCTCCCTCGTCCGATCCAGGGCTTTCACTGCGCGGCCGGCCGGGGACGTCGGCCGGGATCCCGCGCGAGAAGAAGAGCGACAGCAGTGCGATGACGATCAGGGCCACGAGCGAGACGCGCAGCGACTCGATCTGCGAGTCCGCATACACGCGCTCGAGCTCCGCCGCCTCGGCGTCGTCGAGTCCGGCGTCGCGGGCGAGGTCGGGCACGGATGCCGCGGGCACGATGTTCACGCCGCCCTGGGTCGCCTCCGCCACCACCACCTGGGTGTCCTGCGGCAGGTCGCTCGTCGCGACGCCAGACGCGAACGACGTCGCCAACGTGCCGATGAGCACCGAGCCGATGAGTGCCGTGCCGAGCGAGGAGCCGAGGTTCTGGAAGACGCCCTGCAGGCCGCCGACCTCGCTCGACTGGTCCTCGCCGACGCTCGACATGTTCACGTTGCCGATCTGGGAGGCCAGGAGGCCCAGCGCCGCGCCGGCGACGAACATGCCGAGGCCGAAGGCGGGGCTCTTGAGCTCGATGTCGACGGCGCCGAGCAGCACGAAGGAGGCGAGCACGAGGAGCAGTTGACCGACGCGGATGATCCGTCGCGGCGACCACACCAGCGCGAGGCGGGTGCCGAGGATCGAGAAGAGGATGAGCGAGATCGACAGGGGGAAGATGCGGATGCCGGTCTGCAGGGCGTCGAGGCCGAGGGTCATCTGCAGGTACACGGGCATCATGAAGAACAGTCCGGCCGTCATCGCGTACTGCGCGAGCAGCACGGTGAGGCCGCTGCGCAGGCGGAGGATCCGGAACAGCGTGATGTCGACGAGCGGCGCGCGGCCGGCTGCCGCCAGCTGCCGCTGGCGGCTCACGAACCACCAGAGCAGCGCGGCGCCGGCGAGCATGAACCACGTCGTGGGCGAGATCCCGAGCGGCGCGAACTCGACGCCGCCGATGACGGGCGGATGCTGCGGGATGACCCAGCCCCACGTCTTGCTCTGCAGCATCCCATAGACGACGAAGACGAGGCCCGCGGCCGAGAGCACCACGCTGAGCACGTCGATGCGCGACGGTCGGGCTCCGGTGGGGTCGGCGATCCTGCGGGCGAACAGCACGACGACCGCCATGATGACGACCTCGCCGACGAACACGTAGCGCCAGCTGAGGTAGGTGGTCATGTAGCCGCCGATCAGCGGGCCTGCGGCGACCGCTGCGCCCGACGCGGCTCCGATGATCGCGTATGCCGCCGCCCTGGCGCGCCCGACGTAGTTGTCGGCGATGAGCGCCGCGATGGCCGGGATCACGAGCACGGCGCCCAGCCCCTCGACGATCGACCAGCCGAGGAAGAGCACCACCACGTTGGGGCTGAGGGCCGTGGTGAGCGAGCCGATGGCGTACACGATCGAGCCGATGACGAACGCCCGACGGCGCCCCCACACGTCGCCCAGCTTCGCACCCAGCAGCATCACCGCCGCCATGGTGAGCGTGTAGAAGGTGATGGCGGCCTGCATCGCGTCGACCGTGGTGTCGAGATCCTCGACCACGGTCGAGATCGACACGTTCATGACGGTGCCGTCGAGCACCATCACGAACTGCGCGCTCGCCAGGATGGCGATGACCGGCCAGTTCTTCACTCGTGACCTCTCCCCCGCCCGATCCCAGGCGATCTGCGGATGCGGCGGTGGGCTGTGCGCCGACGCACTGCCCACCTCTGCCGATCGTCCCACCGATCGGCGCCGCGGCATAGAGCGCTATCGGGCCTCGAGCACCCCGTATCGGAGGTACACGACGCCGGTCGCGAACCGCCGCTCGTCGCGGAGCTCGAGGTCGAGCCGGATGCCGCGAGGCAGCAGCGCCGTGCCCCCGCCGACGGCGACGGGGTGCACGAACAGGTGGACCTCGTCGACCAACCCGGCCCGGAACGCGTGCTCGGCGAGGTGCGGACCTGAGACGGAGAGGTCGCGGTCGGCCTCGGACTTCATGCGGCGGACCGCGTCGGCGTCGAACGTTCGCTCAAGGCGGGTGCGGGGAGTCTGGACCTCGGTGAGCGTCGAGGAGTACACGACCTTGTCGGTGTCCTGCCAGATCTCGGCGTACTCCCGCTCGGCGTCGGGAAGCTCATGCTCGGTGTCGGCCGTCTGCCAGAACCGCATCACCTCGTACATGCGGCGGCCGTACAGGTAGGTGCCGACCGGTCGTTCCAGCTCGTTCACGAAGGAGTGCAGCTCGGAATCGGGCCTGCCCCAGCTGAAGTCGCCGCGCTCGTCGGCGATGTACCCGTCGAGCGAAGTGATGCCGGCGCAGATCAGTGCACCCATGCGGCGCCTCCTTCGTCAGGCCTTCGGGCAGATGCCGAGCGCCTGCATGTTGGCCATGGCCTGGTCGACCGACCACGGCAGCTCGGTGAGCGGCCTCTTGCGTCCCTCCGCGGCATCCGCCTTCGAGGCGATGGATGCCAGGGCGAACGCGGTCTCGCGCACGAAATCGGGCCCGGGCGTCGAATTGTTGAGGGCGACCACGACGGTGAGGCCGTTGTCGGGGTCGGTGAAGGCGGCGGTCAGGGCGCCCGGCAGCTCACCGGCCGTGCCGCGCATCGGCCCGTACTGCAGACCGCCGATCCCGGCCGACTGCCAGGCGGGCGCCCCGCCGCCGAGCGGGATCGTGGCCCACTGCTGCTTCTCGCTCTCCTCGCTGAGGAGCGCGCCGGTGGCGAAGGCCTCGCTCAGGGTGCGGGTGTCCTCGAGCGTCGAGATCGCACCGGCTGCGGCGCCGCCCATCGAGCTCGACTGCGTGGAATCGTCGACGAGCACCGCGCAGTCGGGCCCGCCGGTCGGCGCGATCGCCGCCGAGTAGGCCGAGAGCACGCCGGCGTGCTCCGTGGCCGACGCCTGCGGCAGCTGGGTCTGCTCCATGCCGAGCGGGTCGTAGACGTACTGATTCGCGAGGTCGGCCCACGACCGCCCGCTCGCCCGTTCGAGTGCGAACGCGAGCAGGAGGATGCCGGTGCGGGACTCGCGCACCTGCTCGCCGGGCGGGCCGACACGGGACAGCGCGAGTCCGTTGGAGAGGAGCTCGTTCGGCGGCCAGATCCGCTCGGGGTTCGAGATGAACGTGCCGCGCAGCACGGGGTAGTAGTCGGGGAGGCCCGACGTGTCGCGGCACAGCTGCTCGAGCGTGATGCCGTCGAGCGAGGGGATCCAGTCGACGTACCGGGTGACCTCGTCGTCGAGCTGCACGGTGCCGGCGTCGACGAGGCGCAGCAGCACGGTGCAGGTGATCTCGGTGGTGACGGTCGCGAGCCGGAAACTGTCGTCGACCCTCGCCGCCGGGGCCTTCTCGCCGAAGCCGACCGTGCCGGATGCGCCGGTCCACTCCCCCGCCCACGGCGCCCACACGCCGGCGATGCCGCCGCTCGATCCGCTGAGCGCCACGGCCTGGTCGAGCACGGCGTCGAGCCGCTCGGCCATCTCGTCGGAGAAGGGTGCGTCGACCGGGTCGAACTCGGCGACCGGACTGACACTGGCGCCGAAGCATCCGCTCAGGCCGAACGCGAGCACCACCGCGGTGGCGACGGCGGGGAATCCCCGACGACGCCGGGATGGTCCCTGTCGTTCAACCACGCAAGCCCCCCTTGCCGTGTGTCAGACCTGATTGTAACCCGCACTGGGAGCACGGCCGCGGCGCCCGCGCGGCAGGATCTGCGGCCCCGCGCGTCCGGCAAGCGGCATCCGTCGATGGCTGCGACCAATCCGCGAATGGTCGGGCCGCGAACCACCCCTGCACTCCGACCACCGGGGGCACGAAGGAGGCACACCCATGCGCAATTCGCCCAATCGCATCGTTGCGACCGTGTTCGGCGCGGTCTACGTATTCGTCGGCCTGCTCGGCTTCGCCGTCACCGGCGGGGTCGGGTTCATCGCGACGGAGGGCGGGCTGCTCCTCGGCATCTTCGAGGTGAACCCGCTGCACAACGTGGCGCGCCTGCTCATCGGAGCCGCACTGCTCATCGCCGGATTCGTGGGGGTCGCCGCCGCGAAGGCCGTGAACGCGACGGTCGGAGGCGCATACCTGCTGCTCGGCATCGTCGGCTTCTTCCTGGCGGGCACCTCGGCCAACATCCTGGCGCTCAACACCGCCGATCACTTCCTGCACCTCGCGAGCGCCATCGTGCTGCTCGGCGTGGGCCTCGGGGCGGAGCGCTCCGCACGCGTGGCCGTGGCATAGGGAGCCGAGCCATGACCGCACTGGCGACGATGGCACGAACGTGGCCCATGCTGGCGGCGTTCGGCGCCGGCCTCGTGCTGCTCGCCCTCGCCGCCGGTGCCGGGGGACCAGCGGGAGGCGTCCTCGCCGGCGTCGGCATCGCCGCGCTCGCGTGGGGCGTCCTCTCGCTGCACCTGGGCCGTCCCATCGCCCCGGGCGCGACGCTCGCGGTCGGCGTGGCGCTCCTCGTGGGCGCCGCGGCGCTCGTGGGCAGCGGGTTCGCCGGCACGGCCGGCGTCCCGGCCGGTCCGCTGCTCGCGGCATCCGTGTTCGCAGCGGTCGTCGCCGCCCAGGCGGCAGCAGTCGTGCGACGACGGAGCCGAGCCGGTACGCCGTCCGAGCCGAAGGGCGAGCCGGATGGGGCCGGACGGGCTGCGATCGACGGACGCCTGTCACTCGCGGGACTCGTGGCCGGCGCGCTGCTGGTCGCCGCACTCGCGACGCCGGCGCTTGCGGCGACCGAGGCCGGACGGCTCGCGGTGCCGCACGGCGACCACAGCGGCTGGGGCTCGTCGTCGACCACGGGCCCGGCACACCACCATTGAGGGTTTCGGCACGATGAGCCGCAGACCGCGGCCGGGAGTGCGTGGCGATGACGCTCCCGGTCGCTTCGACGGGGGCGGCGCGGGAGCAGGATCCCGCGCCGCCCCTCCCCGGGTCGACTGCTCGGGGGCCGGGGCCGCGGGCCTTGGTCAGCCGGCCGCGCCGGCCGCGCCGGTGGCGCCGACATCCGCCCCGATCTCGCGGAGGGCGCCGGCCATGAAGCGCTCGACGTCGCGGTCGACGATGATGTCGCTCGGACGCAGCGGCCGGCTGAGGTAGAGCCCGTCGAGCGCCGTGAGCCGGCTCAGCGCGACGTAGGTCTGGCCGGGGCTGAAGGCCCGCGGGCCGAGGTCGACGATCGCGGTCTCGTAGCTCGCGCCCTGCGACTTGTGGATGGTGACCGCCCACGCCAGCCGCAGCGGGTACTGGGTGAACTCGGCCACGATCTCGCGGTGCAGCTTCTTCGCCGTCGCGTCCCACGAATAGCGGAACTTCTCCCACGTGACCGGCTCGACCTCGTGCTCCTCGCCGTCGATGTCGACCCGCACCTCGCGCTGCAGCGACGTGACGGTGCCGATCGTGCCGTTGACCCAGCGGGGCCCGTCGCCCCGCACCGCGGTGTCGTTGCGTAGGAACATGACCTGCGCGCCGAGCTTGAGCTCGAGCCGCTCGTCGGCCGGGAACGTGCGCCCTCCGAAGTCGCCGTTCACCTCGGCCTCGTTCGCGATCGACTGGCCGGGCAGCCGGTGCAGCTGGGAGTGGTTGATGCGGTTCACGGTGCCGTTCGTGGTCGCCAGGGTGATCGCGCCCTGCTCGGGCAGCGGGCGCCGGGCGCCGACGTCGTTGAGCACTCCCGCGATCTCGGCCGTGACCGCGCCGTGCCGCACGGCGTTGAGCATGACCTTGAACTCGTCGTCGTGCTGGCGGTGCACCTCGCCGAGCTCGTAGATGCGCAGGTCGGCCTCGTCCCACACCTTCGCGTCGAAGAACCACATCGATCGGTAGGTGTCGGCGAAGTAGCGCCGCTCGTCGCCGCTCCCGGGCACCGGTGCGAGCTGGTACGGGTCGCCGAAGAGCACGACCTGCGCACCGCCGAACGGTTCGAACGGCCGCTGCCTGGCCTGCCGGAGGGATCGGTCCATCGCATCCATGAGGTCGGCGTTGACCATGGAGACCTCGTCGATCACGAGCGTGTCCATCGCGTTGAGGATCTTGCGCACCGCGTCGTTCTGGTCGATGTCGTGGTCGGCGATGACCCCGATCGGCAGGCGGAACAGCGAGTGGATGGTCTGGCCCCCGACATTGAGCGCGGCGACGCCGGTGGGCGCGCAGATGACGATCTGCTTCGCCGTGTGCCAGTTCAGGTGGTTCAGCAGGGTCGACTTGCCGGTGCCCGCGCGTCCGGTGACGAACACGTGCTCGCGGGTGCCCTCGATGGCGTGGAACACCGCGGCCTGTTCGCGGGTGAGGGTGACGTTCTGCACTGGTTGCCTTCGGCGAGCGGATGCCGCGCGCGGCTCCCGCGGCGACGACGCCCGAGCGGGCGCGCTCCCACTGTAACCGCGCGGCGAGCGCCCGCGGTTATGTCGGCCCGGACCGTCCCATCCCGGCCGCGCGGGGGCCGCGGGGTGGAGGACGAGTCGCGCGGCCGGCCCACCATAGACTGTGCGGGTGGGGAGCTCGGTCGTGCGCGAGGGTCGCTTGTCCCTCGCGGCCGTCGCGGGGTGGCTCGGCCTCGCCATGCTCGTCGTCGGAGCGTTCCTCGCTGCGCTCGGTGCGCTGAACCAGACGATCTACGGCGCCTCCAGCTTCGTCGAGCGCTACCTCGAGGCCATCGCCGACGACGACATCGCCGCGGCATCGACCACACCCGGTGTCGCACTCGACGCCGATGAGCTCGCGGCGCTCGGCCTGCCGGCGAACGTCTCCACGGCGATGTTCCGCTCCGGCGTGGTCGAGGCCGGCCCCCAGGACGTGCGCATCCTGAGCGATGTCACCGGGGACGACGGCACGCACTCCGTCACCGCGAGCTACCGCCTCGACCTGGCGATCGTGGAGACGACGTTCGACGTGCGTCCCATCGAACCGCTCTACGGGGTGCTCAACCGGTGGGAGTTCGCCGTCAGCCCGCTCGCCGTCATCGATGTGACCGCCGCGCACAACCCGCTCTTCACCGTCGGCACGCTCACACTCGACACCCGGGCCAACAAGACGGGCGACGAGCTCACCGCCTTCACGCAGACCACGCCCTACCTCGCCATCGCGCCCGCGGTCTACGAGTTCGGCTACACCTCGACGCTCCTCGAGGCGGTCCCCGCTCCGCTCACCGTCGAGCCGTCGAGCCGGCCCGCCGTGACCGTCGACTCTGAGCCCACCGCGACGTTCGTGCAGCGCGTGCAGGTCAAGGTCGACGACTACCTTCAGCAGTGCACGACGCAGGCCGTGCTGCAGCCGGCCGGATGCCCCTTCGGCGTCGAGATCGACGACCGCGTGGTGAGCGATCCCGTGTGGACCATCGTCACGAGCCCGCAGGTCACGCTCACCGCGGGCGACACGGCGTTCGAGATGCCGCCGACCGAGGGCGTCGCGCATATCTCCGTCGAAGTGCAGTCGCTGTTCGATGGCGACATCTCCCAGTTCGAGGAGGACGAGACGTTCCTCCTCGCGCTCAGCGCCACGATCCGCCCCGACGGCAGCATCGCGATCCAGCTGAAGTGACGATGAGCGGATGCCGCGGCGTCCGCTCGACGCGGCATCCGCTCGCCCGCGTCAGCTGCGGTTCGCGTCCTGCCGGGCGATGGCCGCGAGCCGCGCGTTGTAGGCCTCGAGCTCGGCGTCGCCGGTGCGATCGGCGTGCCGGTCGCTCCGGCGGGACTCCTTCTCGTCGCTGCGCGACCACTGCACCGCGACGGTGATCGCGAGCGCCACGGTGGGGATCTCCCCCACCGACCAGGCGATGCCGCCGCCCATCTGCTGGTCCGCGAGCGCATCGGTGCCCCAGCCCATCGCGCCGTACCAGTCGGCGAGCAGCAGGCCCGTGCCCGACATGATCGCGAGGCCGAAGAACGCGTGGAACGCCATCGTGCCGAGCAGCAGCACCAGCCGGAACGGGTACGGCAGGCGGTAGGGCACCGGATCGATGCCGATGAGCGACTGCACGAACAAGTAGCCGGTGATGAGGAAGTGGCCGACCATCCATTCGTGGCCGATGTGGTCGACCATCGACCAGCGGAACAGCGGCGAGTAGTAGAACACCCAGAGCGACCCGGCGAAGAGCGCCGCCGCCACGAGCGGGTTGGCGATGATCGAGGCGAACTTCGAGTGCACGGCGAGCAGGATCCACTCGCGTCCGCCGCGCGAGCCGTCCTTCCGGGGGCGGATCGCCCGCGCCGCCAGGGTGACCGGCGCACCGGGCACGAGCAGCACGGGCACCGCCATGGTCAGTGCCATGTGCGCCCCCATGTGCGCCGAGAAGAGGTACTCCTCGTAGACGCTCACGCCGCCGCTCGTGATGTAGGCGAGGAGCAGCAGGCCGCACACCCACAGCACCGCCCGGTAGATCGGCCAGTGGTCGCCGCGCTTGCGGAGCCGCCATACGCCGGCGAGGTAGAAGAAGATGCCGAACCCGCACGCCAGCAGCCAGATGAGGTCGGGGCTCCACTCGGTGAAGTACCGCGTCCACTCGGGCCACGGCGGCAACGGCTGGCCCGTCAGGATCTCGGCGGGGGTGCGGGCGAGCGAGCCGGCGGCATCCTCGGACACCGGCGTCGCGGTGCGGGCGAGCGCCGCGGCGACCCCCGACGCGAGCCCCATGAAGGCGAGCTCGACGACGACGAGCAGCCAGAAGTCGCGCGCGCCGGAGGCGCCGGGACGCGACATCCGGCCGATCAGGAAGCGGCGCTGCACCGCGCCGAAGAGGCCGAGGGCGATGAGCGCGGCGACCTTGGCCAGCACGAGCACGCCATAGGGGGTTCCGAGCTGGTCCCACGTGCCGATGCGCAGGGCCGCGCCGGCGTAGCCCGAGACGGCCACCACGATGAAGCAGATGAGGGCCACGGTCGAGTAGCGGGTGAGCACGACGGGGAGTCGGTCGGCCTCGAGGCGCTTCCGCAGCAGCACGAGCGTCAGCAGGCCGCCGACCCATGCGGCGACGAACGCGAGGTGCAGGCCGAGGGCGGCGATCGCCGCGTTGTGACCCGCGGCGCCGGCCGCGTGCCCCTGCTGGGCCATCGGCACGAGTGCGGCCACCGCGAGCACGGTGACGAAGATGAGCGCCGTGTGGTTGCGCACCGCGAAGCACAGCACGGTGACGGCGGCCGCGACGAGCGTGGTCGTCAGCCACGCCTCGCCGAGCTCGATCGACGTGACGAACTGGCCGAGCTTCTGCCCGAACGCCTCGCCGAGATCGAGGGGCTCCCCGGTCACGACGAGGAACGTGAAGAGGCCGGTCGCGGCGCTGGCCACCGTGAGCACGGCGGCGGATGCCGCGGCGACGTCGAGCGCCAGGTCGAACTCGGGTCGCTTCGGGCTGAGGGCCCACACCGCCATGACGAGCGCGCCGATCATGCCCGCCGCGCCCAGGTTCACGAAGAGCTTGGCGATCGGCAGGCCGAACCGGGCGATGGGACCGGGGTCCTGGATGGGGTACGGCGCGGCGCCGCCGCCGTACGCGAGGCCCGCGAACGTCGCGAGGAGCGCGACGAGGATGAGCACGGCGGGGCCGAGCACGCGGACGGAGCGGGGCACCGAACCAGCCTAGACGCCGCTACCCGTGCGCCCGCCCGGAGCGTCCGCCTGCGGCATCCGCTCGCCTGAGACCACGACGGGGCATGCGGCGCTCGGCCGCATGCCCCGTTCGGGAGTCTCGGATGCTACTTGGCGGCAGCCTTGAGCTTCGAGCCGGCCGAGATCTTGACCGAGTGACCGGCCGGGATCTCGATGGTCGCGCCCGTCTGCGGGTTGCGGCCGGTGCGGGCGGCACGCGAGGTGCGCTCGACGGCGAGCCAACCCGGGATGGAGACCTTCGTGTCCGAACCGACGGACTCGGCGAGCGCGTCGAAGAGACCGCCGAGCACGGCGTCGACGGTGGCCTGGCTCTGCCCGGTCGACGCAGCGATCTTCGCGACGAGCTCGGTCTTGTTCAGCGACTTGTCAGCCATTGAATGTCCTCCTCGGACTTCCGCTGTTTCGGTACAGCTATCTGTGAATTCTCGGGAACGATCGTTCAACCGCCCCCGTGGCCGATCGGGCCGCCTCGAATGTAGCAGAGATCCGCGGAATCACGCGGATTTCGAGCCCATTGGGGCACCTTCGGCCCGGCGTGTCGCCGAGCTGATGCCGCCACGGGCCGTTCAGGCGGCACTCGGGCGGTCGCGGCATCCGCCCCCGGGGACGACGAGAGGGGCGCCCCGGAAACCCGGGACGCCCCTCTCGGTGAAGCGTGGAGGCTCGGTGGCCTACCAGCTCGACTTGGTGATGCCGGGCATCTCGCCACGGTGGGCCATGTCACGGAAGCGGACGCGCGAGACGCCGAACTTCGTGAGCACGCCACGGGGGCGGCCGTCGATGGCGTCACGCGAACGGACGCGAACCGGCGATGCGTTGCGGGGCAGCTTCTGCAGGCCCACGCGAGCGGCCTCGCGGCTCTCGTCGGTGCCGTTCTCGTCGACGAGCGCCTTCTTCAGTTCGAGGCGCTTCGCCGCGTAGCGGTCGACGATCACCTTGCGCTGCTCGTTGCGCGCGATCTTGCTCTTCTTCGCCATGTCTTAGCGCTCCTCTCGGAAGTCGACGTGCTTGCGCACCACGGGGTCGTACTTCTTGAGCACGAGACGGTCGGGGTTGTTGCGACGGTTCTTGCGGGTCACGTAGGTGTACCCGGTGCCGGCCGTCGAACGGAGCTTGATGATGGGACGGATGTCCTGCTGCTTCGCCATTAGAGCTTCACCCCACGAGCCTGGATGTCCTTGATGACGGCCTCGATGCCACGAGCGTCGATCACCTTGATGCCCTTGGCGGACACGTTCAGGGTGACGTTACGACGAAGCGAGGGCACGTAGTACGTCTTCTTCTGCACGTTCGGGTCGAAGCGGCGCTTCGTCCGGCGGTGCGAGTGCGAGATGTTGTGTCCGAAGCCGGGAACGGCTCCGGTCACCTGGCACACTGCTGCCATTGGTCTTTCCTCCAATACCGAGGGGCGGATGCCCCTCCCAAGGTCTCTTGTCTGCTGACGCTCCCCACGCCGAATTCCGCGATTTCTCGCGGTTCTCGTGAGGGGAGTGTCGCGGTCTGGGCAGTGGAAGTGCCCAGCCAAACGTCGAGTCTACCAGACGGCCTGATCGCGGGCCGAATCGAGCGGATGCCGCGCGCGCGGCCACGACGACGGTGCGGCAGGTTGCCCGGGGCTGCGCGGCGGCATCCGGAGGCGTAGCCTGACGCGCATGGCGACGTGGGACGACGTACGCGAGTTCGCGCTCGGCCTGCCCGAGGCGAGCGAGCACGTCTCGCGCGGCAACCTCGAGTGGAAGGTGCACGCCAAGGCGTTCGTGCTGGAGCGGCCGCTGCGGCGCGCGGACCTGGATGCGCTCGGCATCGAGGCCCAGGCCGGCCCCGTGCTCGCGGCGAAGACGGAGGACGAGGCCGTCAAGCTCGCGCTCATCGCGGAGGATCCCACGGTCTTCTTCACCACGCCCCACTTCGACGGCTACGCCACGGTGCTCGTGCACCTCGACCGCATCCCGCGGCGCCGGCTCTCGGAGCTCGTGGCCGAGGCGTGGGCCGCCGCCGCGCCCGACAGGCTCGTGCGGGAGTACCTGCGGCACAACGTCGACTAGCGCCCCGTCGCCGAGCCCTTCCCCAGCACCGGCCCGATCACTCGCTCGTGCCGCTGCAGCGGGCGGCGCGAGAGCACCGCGGCCGTGAAGAAGCACAGCGCGCCGAGCAGGGTGCCGAGGTTCGCCCAGAACAGGCTCACGAAGTCGTCGGTGACCGGCGAGACGTAGGCGCCGACCGCCGACGCGGCGAAGGCGATCGAGCCCAGCATGTTCAACCAGGTGCCGTGCCAGGTGCGGGCCTTGCTGTCCCAGAGGAGGAGGCGGTGCCGGGTGGCGACCACGGCGAGCGCGCTCGACACGAGGAAGGCGATGGAGCCGAACGCGTCGGGACGCCAGCCCGCTCCGATGACGTCGGGCCGGGCGATGGCGGCGGCGAGCGCGACGCCGGTGCTGACGTTGAAGCAGAGGGTGCCGACGAACTGGATCGCGGCCGACCACCAATCGGCCCGGTCGGCCAGATTGGTGTGCTCCCGCGGTGGACGGCGTCCGCTGAGGCTCAGCTGGATGAACCCGGCGGCGGTGAAGAAGATCGAGCCGACGAAGAAGGTGATGCCGACCCACACGGCGCCGACCCATTCGGCGTAGAACGGCAGCGCCCCCGCCATGAAGCAGAGGGAGCCGATCGCGAATCCCCAGGCCTCGCGGCGCAGTCGCACCGGTTCGCGGTCGGCGGTGGCGGCTCCACTCACGCTCAGTCCCGGTCCGCCGCGCCGTCGCCGCCTGCAGGCGCGCCCGCGGTGAGCAGCACCGTGCAGTTCGCGCAGAGACCGAACACGTCGACGACGTGCGCGGCACCCGTGAAGCCGTGCTCGGCCGCCACCCGCTTCGCCCACGTCTCGACCTCATCGGCCGCGATCTCGACCGTGAGGCCGCAGTTGCGGCAGATCAGGTGATGGTGGTGGCCCGTGGTGCTGCAGGCCCGGTAGAGCGCCTCGCCCTCGGGCGACTGCAGCGAGTCGGCCTCACCGTTCGACGCGAGGTCGCCGAGGGCGCGATAGACGGTGGCGAGCCCGATCGGCGAGCCGTTGGCGTGCAGCGAGGAGTGCAGCGCCTGCGCGCTGATGAACCCCTCGGTCTCGTCGAGGGCCTCGCGAACGGCTTCGCGTTGCCAGGTGTTGCGCTTCATGCGATGCGTGCGTCCTCTGCGGTCTCCACGGGTATGGCGACCCGGTTCCACGGTAGTCCGCGTAGCTTGGAGATGCCCAGCGCGAGCACGAAGAAGGCGGTGGCCGCGATGACGATGCTCGGACCCGCCGCCACCACGAGGGCGCGCGAGGCGAGCACCCCGATGACTCCGGATGCCGCACCGATGAGCGGTGCGGTCCACAGGATGCCGCGATACGTCGGCACCACGAGGCGCGCCGCAGCGGCCGGTGCGGCGATCAGGGCGATCGCGAGGATCGCCCCGACGGCCGGAAGGGCGCTCACCACGGTCGCGGCGGTCAGGCCGAGGACGAGCAGCTCGATGGGCCACTCGCGATACCCGGCGGCGCGGAATCCCGACGGGTCGAACGTCGAGAACGCGATCTCCTTGCCGAAGGCTGCCACCGCGAGCACCGAGATGAGGGCCACGGATGCCGCGAGCGCGACATCCGCGTCGGTCACCGTCAGGATCGACCCGACGAGCAGCGACTCGGCGCGCACCGGGAGTCCGGGGATCACGGCCTGCAGGATGGCGCCCGCAGCGAACCCGCCGGTCAGCACGATGCCCGCCGCGACCTGCGCGCCCTGGCGCCGGATCCGGGCGATGACCGACATCACGGCGACGAGCAGCACGGATGCCGC
>NZ_WJSP02000550.1 GCF_009720255.1 Agromyces humi
GTCGAGGGCGTCGTCGTCGATGAGCGGCGTGGTCACCATCGCACGGTACCGCGCGAGGGCGCGCGCGTCAGCCCTGCGTGAGCCCGGCGCGCACCTGTGTCGGCCCGGGTCAGCCCTGCACGCGCCCCGAGCCGGCCGCGATGCGCTTCAGCAGGGGCGGCTTGGCGAGCACCCACGCCACGACCATCAGGGCGACGGATGCCGCGAACACCGTGAATCCGACCCAGTCGTCGGTGTCTCGCGCGGCGTACATCTGGTTGAGCTTCACCAGCGCACCCGTGGTGAGCACGAGCACCACGTGCACGAAGACGAAGGCGAGGAAGAACAGCATCGTGGGGTAGTGCAGCGACTTGGCGAGCTTCTCGGGGAACGCGCGCACGAGCGGGCCCTCGAGGGGCCAGGCCGACGAGAGCCGCAGGCCGGTGAGGATCGCGATCGGCGACGCGACGAACACGATCACGAAGTAGGCGAGCTGCTGCAGCGAGTTGTAGACCACCCACGAGTCCTCGGTGGGCCAGTCGAGCGAGGCGTACTGCAGCGCCGCCGACAGCGCGTTGGGCACCACGGCCCAGTCGGTGGGCACGATGCGGAGCCACTGCCCCGTCGCGAAGAGCAGCACGACGTAGACCACGCCGTTGAGCACCCAGAACGCGTCGAGCCAGAGGTGGAACCAGAGGAAGATGCCCATGCGCCGCGGGTTGCGCTTCGTGCGCGGCCACCGGGTGTTGTCGCGCGTCCAGAAGCCGGGCGGGCGCTGCTTGGATCGCAGCTGGAAGCCCGTGCGGACGATGAGGAGCAGGAAGAACGAGTTGAGGAAGTGCTGCCAGCCGAGCCACGCGGGAATGCCCACGGGGGTGCCCTCGGGCGGCGGGAGGATGCCCGGGTAGGCGTCGAGGAACAGCTCGACCGCCGGAAGGGTGCGGAGCCACCGGGCGACGAGCACGACGACGACGAGCAGCACGAGCGAGACGGCCACCCACCAGAGCGCGCGACGGCGCTGCCCCTTCCACCAGTCGGCGGCACGAGCGGCGCGGCTGGGCTTCGGCGTGGTCACGGTCATCTCCGGGCGGTTCCTTCTCGGGCACGTGCGGGTCGGTCGCGACGGCCGGGCGCGGGCGCGCCGACCGCGGCGGTGAACAGCGGATGCCTCGACGATAGCGTCGGCGGCCGGGAGCGCGAAGTCCGCACGCAACAGCGCGCCACACCGCTGATGGCCCGTCACGCGACCGGCTCACAGCGTCCGGCACTAGGGTTGCGGCCACGGGGCCGTCCAGGCTCCCGATCAAAGGGCGTCACCGTGTCAGACAAGTCACCGAAGAAGTCGTCCAGCAAGACCGCAGCGTCGAAGACGCTCAAGGAGAAACGCGCCGACAAGAAGGCGAAGGTCGCCGGCCGCGCCGGCAACGACGTCACGGACGCGACCCACCGCAAGTAGCGGGGAACGATGAGGGCGCCGCTCCGGCTCACGGATGGCGCCCTTCGTCGTCGCTCCCGCCGGATGGCGTGCCCTCCCTTGACGCCGGCCGCAGCCGGGAGGAGGCTCGCGACGAGGCATCCGCCGACGACCCCGCCGACGCCTCCGCTCGAGAGGGAGGGCTCATGACGCGACCGATCGAAGGCGTCGGGACCAACGTGGCGGCGTTCGTCGGACTGGCCGAGGAGGGTCCGTTCGGCACGCCTGACACGATCGACGGCTGGGGCACCGACGAGGACGAGCTGTTCGACCGCCTGCGGGCACGCCCCCTCGGTCGTGCCGTGAAGAGCTTCTTCGACAACGGCGGCGCGACCGCGGTCGTCGTCCGCGTCGAGGACGCGGGCACCGCGGCCGTGCTGGACGGCCTCGCGGCGCTCGACCGGGTCGACCTCGTCAACCTGGTGGTGCTGCCGGCGGAGTGCGCCGATCGCGACGA
>NZ_WJSP02000551.1 GCF_009720255.1 Agromyces humi
GGCCGGCGACGCGGTCGAGGCCTTCGACGACGAGCACCTCGTCGTCGCCGACAGCCTCGTCGATGCGGGGGCCGTCTCGCGCGGTGGCCGGCGGCATGCGCTCGCCGCGTTCGACGAGTACTTCCTGGGCTACGCCGAGCGAGGGGCGGTCTGCGATCCGCGGCACGCGCCGCGCGTCGTGCCCGGGTCGAACGGCGTCTTCCAGCCGATCCTCGTCGACGGCCGAGGCGTCGTCGAGGGCGTCTGGCGCGTCGCACGGACGAAGGGCGCGGCATCCGTGACCCTGCATGGCTTCGAGGGCGCCGTCGAGGCCTCCAGGTATCGCACGGCACTCACTCGGTGGGCCCGCTTCCATGGCGAGCACCTCGGGTCGATCGGGTCCGCGGAGGACTGACGCCGGCTGAGACGACCACGGGCGGCACCCCATGGGGTGCCGCCCGTACCGACCGGATCCGGCTACTGCTGGAGCGCCGCCTGCAGCTCGAGGGTGATCGTCACCTTGTCGCCCAGGAGCACGCCGCCCGTCTCGAGCGCCGCGTTGTACGAGAGGCCGAAGTCCTCGCGGTTGATGACGGTCTTCGCAGTAGCGCCGCCCTTGTAGTTGCCGTAGGGGTCGCCGCCGAATCCGCCGAACTCGAAGTCGAACGTGACGGGCTTCGTGATGCCGCGGATGGTGAGGTCGCCGTCCACCTTGAAGTCGCCGTCCACGACGCGGACCCCGGTCGAGACGAAGTCGATGGTGGGGTGGGTGTCGGCCTCGAAGAAGTCGCCGGTGCGCAGGTGCGCGTCGCGGTTGGGCTCGTTCGTGGTGATCGAGGCGACCTCCGCCGAGGCGGTCACGCTCGAGTCCAGGGGATCCTCGGCGGTGACGAAGGTGGCGTCGAAGCGCTCGAACTTGCCCTTGACCTTGCTGATCATGATGTGGCGGATGCTGAAGCCCACCTCGCTGTGCGCGGTGTCGACCTTCCAGGTGCCTGCGCGGTATCCGGGGATCTCGATCGTGGTGGCGGTGCTCGTCATGTGGGGTTCTCCGTGTTCGATGTCGGTGCGGCCCGTTCGGCCACACACATGCAAACGCATGGAGTTCCGCGGTCTATTCCCCGGTTCCGAGATTCGTTCCGGATTCCTCGAGCGTGCGCCGCAGGGTCAGCACCCGCGCGGCGGCCTCGTCGAGCCGCTCCTCGCTGATCCGTCCCGTGTGCACCGCACCGACGAGCGACGTGACCAGGCCGCCGACAGTGATGCCCATCGTGGCCGGATCGGCCGGCAGCACGTACAGCAGCAGGTCGGATCCCGCGGCGACGGCGCGCACCGCGTTCTCCCCCGGATCCGCGTACTCGGGAAGCCCGTTGTGCTGCAGCATGAGCATGTCGTCGGTCACGACGACCCCGTCGAACCCGAGCTCATCCCGGAGGATCCGGTGCCACTCGGGCGACAGCGATGCCGGCGCCGGATCCACCGCCGGGTACGCGAGGTGCCCGGTCATCACGAGCTCGGCACCCGCGTCGATGCCCGCGACGAACGGCACTGACGGGCCAGCGCGCCACTCGTCCAGGCCGAGGGGTGCCGACGGGATGCTGGAATGCGAGTCGCCGGGCGCCGCGCCGTGCCCGGGGAAGTGCTTCAACGTGCTCGCGACCGTGCCCCGCTCCCCCGCGACGGCCGAGGCCACCCGCGCGGCGGCACCTTCGGCGTCGGCGCCGAGCACGCGCCCCGAGATGAATGACGCCGGATCTCCGTGCTCGCGGCAACCTGCGACCGGATCTGCGTCATGCAGCAGGGACGCATCGTCGAGGACGGGCCGGCCCACCGCGTGATGGCCGATCCGCAGCATCCGCACCTGAGGTGGCGAGCAAAGCCCACTTCGCGTGACCTGACCGTCACCCCGCCTTGACGACCGC
>NZ_WJSP02000552.1 GCF_009720255.1 Agromyces humi
TGCACGGGAACTGACCCGGAAGAGAGGCGTTGGTTACCCTCATCGGGTGACCAGGGGGCGAGGCGCGATCGAGACGGGGCGGGCCGGCAGGTCGGGCAGCGACGGGGCGGTGCGGACGGCGGCGGTGCGGACGGGTGCGAGAGCGAGAGACATGACGATTCCTTGTGCGAAGAAGGTGCGGCGATGGACCCCTCGAGACGGGGTCGATGCGAATGGCCGTTCGGCCTGGCGAACCGCCGGTGCGGCTGGTTCAGTGGAGTCGCGGTCGATCGGGGTGCGGATCGGCTGCGCGACTCGGCGGTCGGGTCGCGGTCAGCGGCACATTCGACAACACATGGACGCGCGCGCCGGCATCATCATGCCGGTCGTCCTGAGAGCCTCGGGGGCGGTCAGGGTGCGTGCGGTGTCGGTCATGGGGAGAGTCAATCCGAGGTCGGGGCGTGTGTCAATTCATGACGGGGGGATGACGCGGTGTGACGGCGCAGACGGTGCGCGTCGCGGTGCGGCATCCGGGAGGATCGGGTGGGCGGATGCCGCGTGCGAAAGGATCTGCGAGAAAAGGCGGTTCAGAAAAATCTTCCGCAGTCCTATCTCGCACGCGCGGCGCCCAGCGTGAAGATCCTTCGGCACGCGCCCGGAACGCCGCAGAGTGTAGTGGTCGTCGTCAGACCGTGCCGTAGAGGCGGTCGCCGGCGTCGCCGAGGCCCGGCACGATGTAGCCGTGCTCGTTGAGGCGCTCGTCGACGGCGCCGAGCACGACGGTGACCTCGCGGCCGTGCAGGGCCTCCTCGACGGCCTTCAGGCCCTCGGGTGCGGCGAGGATGCAGATCGCCGTGACATCCGTCGCCCCGCGGGCGAGCAGGAACTCGATCGCCGCGGTGAGCGAGCCGCCGGTCGCCAGCATGGGGTCGAGCACGAAGCACTGGCGGTCGCTGAGGTCCTCGGGCAGGCGTTCGGCGTAGGTGGCCGGCTCGAGCGTCTCCTCGTTGCGGGCCATGCCGAGGAAGCCGACCTCGGCGCTCGGCAGGAGCTTCACCATGCCGTCGAGCATGCCGAGTCCGGCGCGGAGGATCGGCACGATGAGCGGCTTGGGGTCGGCGATGCGCACGCCCGTCGTGGGCGCGACGGGGGTGACGATGTCGACCGGCTCGACGCGCACCCCGCGGGTGCCCTCGTAGGCGAGCAGCGTCATCAGCTCCTCGACGAGCGCGCGGAAGATCGGCGACGGCGTATTCACGTCGCGGAGCACCGTCAGCTTGTGGGTGATGAGCGGGTGATCGGCAACGTGGACTCGCATAGGCTCGAGTCTAGTTGCGGGGATTCCCGCGGATGGGAGGGGCTCGTGGAGCTGCCGATCCACCGCGAGTGGATGCGCCTCGCCCTCGCCGAGGCCGAGCAGGCGCCCGCGACGCGCGACGTGCCGGTCGGCGCCGTCGTCGTGAACGGGAACGGCATCGTCATCGCGGCGAGCCGCAACGAGCGCGAGCTGGTGGGGGATCCGACGGCGCACGCCGAGGTGCTCGCCCTGCGTGCCGCCGCGGAGTCGATCGGCGACTGGCGGCTCACCGACTGCACCCTGGTGGTGACGCTGGAGCCCTGCGTCATGTGCGCGGGCGCGATCCTCGCCGCGCGCGTGCCGACCGTGGTGTTCGGCGCCTGGGACGAGCGCGCCGGTGCCGCCGGGTCGCTCTACGACGTCCTCCGCGACCGGCGGCTGAACCACCGGGTCGAGGTGTTCCCCGGGGTCGAGGCCGAGGCATCCGCTCGGCTGCTGCTCGCGTTCTTCGACGACCCGCTGCGCCGCCCGCCGAGCGAGCTCGACTGAGGAGCCGCTAGCTCGCGCGCTCGCGCGGCACCCGCTCGCGCGCCTCGAGCCCGTCGAGGTACTCCGAGAGCAGG
>NZ_WJSP02000553.1 GCF_009720255.1 Agromyces humi
TGCCGCCCTCCCCGGCTTCGCCGGTGCCGCGCCGCCGGCGCCGCTGTGGGCTCGGGTGCTCGCGGCCCTGCAGTACTGGCCGCCGCGCACCTCCCCGGCGCTCCTCGCCGGCCCGGTCACCTCGCTGGTGCAGTCGTTCTCTGCGCTCCGCCCGGCTTACTGGGTTTTCGTGCCGGCGCTGCCCTCCTCCCCCGCCGAGGTCGCGCTCGCCGCCGCTCCGGTGGTGGACTTCGATCGCCGCGACGACCTGCAGCGCGACCATCTCGCCGCGAGCGGCGTGGACCCCGATGCGCCGCCTCGCCACTACGTGCCGGCGTCGAACGACTTCGCGGTGGCCGTGAAGCTCGGGCTCGGCTGGGGCATGCTGCCCGCCTTCCAGTCCGACGGCGAACTGGAGCGTGGGGAGCTCGTGGCGCTGGCGGGCGATCCGATCGACGTCCCGCTGTACTGGCAGCAGTGGAACCTCCGCTCGCGGCTGCTGGACGCGATCGCCGACGCGCTCGAGGTGGAGGCGCAGACGGCACTTCGCCGTTGAGGTCGAAATCACCGCGGCCCGTACGTCGTATGAGCAGGACCGACGAGGAATGGAGTGTCGATGGAGATCATGATGTTCGTGGTGGCCGACCCCGACGTCGACGCGGGGGACGTCGACCAGGGGGTGGTGGCCGAGTGGGATCGGGTGATGGCCGAGCGGGGCGTGCTGAAGCGGGCGATGCGCCTGCGGCCGGCCGACGAGGCGAAGACGGTGCGGGTGCGCGGCGGTGAGGTGCTCGTCACCGACGGCCCCTTCACCGAGTCGAAGGAGTGGATCGCCGGCTACGACCTCCTCGAGGTCGCCGACCTCGACGAGGCCGAGGCCATCGCGAAGGAGGATCACCTCGCGAGGTTCGGCGCGCTCGAGCTGCGCCCCGTCTGGCCCATCGGATCGGAGGACTGAGATGGAGTTCATGCTGTTCATCGCGACGGATCCCGAGGCCGAGCCCGAGGAGGCGTCCGGAGGGCTCTCGATCGAGGAGTGGGTCGACGAGATGACCCGCAGGGGCGTCTCGATCGCCGGTGACCGCCTGCGCCCGCCCGAGTACGCGAGGACCGTGCGGGTGCGGGGCGAGGACGCCATCGTGACCGACGGCCCGTTCACGGAGTCGAAGGAGTGGATCGCGGGCTACGACGTCATCGAGTGCGCGGACTTCGACGAGGCCGTCGAGATCGCCTCGAGGCATCCGATGGCCCGCGCCGGACGCATCGAGGTGCGACGTGCCTGGCCGCTCGGAGCACCCGACGAGGAGGTGAGCGCCGTCTAGCGCGTGGCCTGCGCCCTCGCAACCCCCTGACATCACAGGCCCCGCGGAGTTGACTGGGGACCAGAGCGCGGCAGACCGCCACCGCTCGGGAAGGAGTTCGACGATGGGTGTCGACGACCGCATTGAGAACACTGCTGAAGACCTCAAGGGCAAGACCAAGGAGGCCGCAGGCAAGGTCACGGACAACGAGCGACTCGAGGCCGAGGGCAAGATGGACCAGGCCAAGGCGGACATGAAGAACACCGCCGAGGACGTGAAGGACGCCTTCCGCGACGACCGCTGACGACCTGCGGGTCACCGCAGTCGCCTGACCGCCCGCGTCGGAGACCCTCGAGGTCCCGGCGCGGGCGTTCGCCGTCTCAGGGGAGCGACGTCACCGCAGCCAGACGCGAAGGTCGCCGATGGCCGCGAAGCCGGCGGCCGTCGCCGTCGCGAGGTCCTCGCCCGTCTCCCAGCCCACGACGATCCGCCCAGGAAAGCGGCTCGCTGCCTCCGCGACCGCCGCATGGTAGGCGGATGCCCCGCCGACGACGTTCGAGAGGCCGACGACGTCGCCGGCGTCGGTCAGGACGGCGCCGTGCGTGAGCGGGTC
>NZ_WJSP02000554.1 GCF_009720255.1 Agromyces humi
ACCGACGCCGACGGCGCGGTGCGCGTCACGGCGAGCCTCTACGACCCGCCCAGCCGGGAGGGCGCACCGCTCCACTGGTCCCGCAACTGGGCGAGCCTCGCCGTGCTGCCGCCGGCGCGCGACGCCGGACGTCTCTACTACCGCTTCCGCGTCTCCAGCCGCCTGGTGCTCGACGGCCGGGCCGAGCTCAGCCTCGCGTCCACGAGCGTGCACTTCGCTGTCGTGCCGGATGCCGCGAAGTCCAGCCCGTTCGAGGCTCCCGGTTTCGCCACGCCGATCGCGCGCCCGCTCGTCGGCGTGCAGGCCAGGGAGGACCAGGATGCCTCGGCATCGCAGGTGTTCGAGGGCTCGATCGCCGTACGCCAGGGCGACACGCCCGCGATGGCGTTCGTCATCGGCACCGACCTCCTCTTCCACGACGGCTGGGTGCGCATGCACGAGGGCTCGAGCACCTGGATCGGTCCCTCGGAGCCCGGCGCCAGCGGCACGGTCGAGTTCCGCTATGCCCCCGCGGCGATGCTGCGCCTGCTCGGACGACTCGACGAGCCGCACAAGGTGGCCTGAACCACCGCTCGACCCGACGGAGCGCGCCCCCGGCTAGACTCGCCGGATGGCGCGCTTCGTCGTCGTGCTGCCGCTCGTGCCGCTCGCCGCGGGCGACGAGTTCACCGTCGCCGACTGGCCGCTGCACGTGACGCTCGTGGAGCCGTTCCAGGCCGACCTGACCGGTCAGACGGTCGCGGCGATCGTCGGCGGCGTCGACGGCATCGGCTCGGGCGGATCGCCGATCCACGCCGCCGCCGGCGACGAGGCCATGTTCGGCCGCCGGCGTGACGTGCCGGTGACGCTCGTGCACGATGCGGGTGAGCTCGCAGCGCTGCGAGGCCGCGCGATGCATGCCTTGGCCGCGGCGGGCATCGACGTGCGTGCGCGCCTCGAATTCCGGCCCCACGTCACGCGCAAGCACCACGGCGGCCTTCGGCCCGGCGATCGCGTGGTGCTCGACACGGTCGCCCTCATCGACATGCGGCCGGCCGAGGGCGCGCATCATCGGCGCGTCGTCGCGGCATGGCGACTCGACGCGGCATCCGGAGCTTCGAGCAGCGCCGTTGCCGGCTCTCGCTAGCGATCCTGCTAGTGAGTTCCGCGGTCCCACTCCCGGACGTCGGGCTCGTCTCGTCGTCGCTGCGCGTCGCGCACCTCGTCGGGCTCCCAGACGTCGGGACCCTCCGTACCGGTCGAGCGGTCGCGTCGGATCCGCATCGCGAGCACCACGCCGAGCACCACGAGTCCGCCGAGCAGGAGCAGGGCGGTCGGCCACCATTCCATGAGGCGAACGGTACTCCGCCGACCGGGGCGCGGCAACGTGCTCCGATCAGCGGGATGAGGTCGGCGCGGCGTCCTCGGCGGGGGCATCGTCGTCGATGGGCTCGGCGCGCTTCTGCCACGGCCATCGTCCCGACACCTCGAGCTCGAGCGACCAGCTGAGGAACGTCCGGATGAGCACGATGATCGCGAGCACGAGCACCGAGTCGAGCGTGGGCGTCACCGCGACGGTCTTGATGATGTCCGCCGCGACGAGCAGCTCGAGGCCGAGCAGGATGGCGCGACCCAGCACGCGGCGGAACCGATCGTAGATCGGATATCTCCCCCGGATGCCGCGCAGGCCGGCGTCGATGCTCGCGTAGAGCACGCCGACGACGATGGCCAGCACACCGACCACGTCGATGACCTGGCCGATCGCCTCGATGGTCGTGCCGAACTCCATGGCGCCTCCCCGCCGCACACGCTAGCGCCGCGGAGGGGCCGCCGCGGCGCGACGTGCCGTTGACGCCGGATGACGGATGCCGCGGACGCGGCGCCTTCCCGTGCGCGCGCCCGCGGCATCCGT
>NZ_WJSP02000555.1 GCF_009720255.1 Agromyces humi
CAGGCGCTCGCGCCGGGCTCCGACCGGCTACGACCCCTCGCGCACAGCCTGCACGAAGCCCGCCACGTGCTCCCGCAGGGCCTCGATGCGGCGCAGCCGTGCCGCCTCGACGTCGAAGCCGACGTACGCGACCGGCGGCAGTCGACGCACGTTCCTCGAGCACTCGAAGTTCGCGCACGCCAGCGTTCCGACCGTGTTGCCGTTGCGGCCCGCGGCTCCGGCGCGCTTCGCCGTGTAGAAGACCACGTCGTTCGGGAGCGTCACGTCCTCGCACCATGAGCACTGCGGTCGGGTGCGGATGCGGCCATCGGCTTCGCGGAGGATGACGCCGACGAGGTCGTCGCCGAGGTCGGCGACGAGGTATCCGACCTTGGGCAGCTTGGGATCGCGCCAGCCGAGCAGGTCGAGCTGCGTCCAGTCGAGCTCGGCGAAGCCCGCTGGGAGGGTGACCGAGGCGCGTTCGCGCTGGGTCGCGTTGATGAACGAGGCGCGGATGCGCCGGTCGTCGAGGGGAAGCATGTGAGACGTCCTTCGTCATGCCGGGTCGCGTGCGCAGGCCCGGGTAGATCCGTTCCGAACAGGGATGCCGCGTGGCCGAGACCGGGTCACGCGGAGCGCGCCGCAGAGGCGCGCGAGGTCACGGGCGCGACGGCCCTCTGCTGCCGGCAGCGAGGACGCCGGCGACCCCCTGACGCCCGACGGGCATCGCGAACGGAACGTGCAGACTCACGGTGGCGAGTGTACACACGACGTCTGAGCCGTGCCTACGCGGTGCTGAGCACGTCGGCGACGAAGGCGCGCGTGCGGCGCGCGAGCCCTTCGATGCGCTCGAGCTCCTGCACGCTCGGCAGCACCTCCGATGGCGCGGCCGGACGCCCGAGCCGCACGGTCTCCTGGCAGGCGAGGTCGCTGCACATGTAGGTGCCCACACTGTCGCCGCGCTCGCCCGGGGCGCCGGCGCGGCGGGCCGAGAACATCACGACCTGGTCGGCGGGCTGCTGCGTGTGGCAGAGGTTGCAGATCGCGGCGCGGTGGTGCGAGCCGTTCGCGACGGCGGCCCGGAGCACGACGCCGCGCGCCGCGCCGTCGAGCTCGGTGACGAGGTAGCCGCGGGTCGCGATGCGAGGGTCGCGCCACGCGAACGCGTCGAGGTGCGCCCATTCCGTGAGCACGAAGTCGTGCGGCAGCGAGAGCTGCGCCAGCTCCGCGTCGCTCGCGTTGCCGAACGACAGGCGGATGTCGCTCTCGACCAGCGGCTGCATGCGTCCCCTCCCGTGCGTGATCTCCAGTCTACGAACGGGCGCTCAGCGTTCCACCGTCCACTCCAGGTCGATCGACTCGGGGCCCCAGGTCATGACGACCACGTCGCCGGGGCCGATGCGTCGCGGCCGCGCCCCGTCGCGGATGTCGTCGGCGACGATGCGACGGCTCAACCCGTGCTCGGCGAACCCGTCGACCGACGTGCAGCTCGTCAGCCACGAGAAGAAGAACTGCCGCCGCACGAGCAGGCACACCCGGTCGTCGTCGCGGAACGCCCAGAAGTCGTGTCCGAACGCCCGCCCGAGGGTGCGCAGGCTGGCCGCCTCGGACGGCTGGAGCTCCGCAGCGGTGGCGATCTCATCGGTGCGTCCGCGTTCCTCGGCGGTCTGCGCGCGATCGAAGACGGCGAGGCCGCGCGGCGGCGACAGCGCCTCCCGGGCGGGCTCCAGCACGGCGAAGGCGAGCGCGACGAGCGCCACGATACCGAGGGCGGCCGCGATCGCCCGGCCCCGAGGCGGGCCCCGGCGAGGTGCTCGTCCGCGTCGCGGGCACGACCTTCAACGAGGTCGACGCCTCCATCCGCGCCGGCTACCTCACCGAGGTGTTCCCCGTCGACCTGCCGCACGTGC
>NZ_WJSP02000556.1 GCF_009720255.1 Agromyces humi
CGTCCCGGTGCGGGCATCCGTCGTGGTCGAGAGCGTCGCGGTGTCGTTGACGCTCCAGCCCGCAGTGCTTCCGGACTCGAGACCGGGATTGTCGAGGAGCTCGACGCCGATCAGCGATTCGTCGAGGCGCGCCCGTGCACCTGAGCTTCTGGGTGCTCACCGCAGTGACGGTGCTCGTCGGCGGGTTCGTGTTCGCGCTGCCCCGCCACACGCGCGACGAGGCCGTCGGCCCGTGGCGACCGCGACTGCCCCGGATGCCGCGTGAGGAGCGTGCGGCGTTCACGGCCGGAACGCTCGGCATCTCCGCCGCCTACGCGATGGGTGCGATCTTCCTCGCGCTCGGCGCGCAGATCGCCCGCGACCTCGTGCGCAGCGACAACGCATTCGTCAACGGCGCCATCATCTCGATCTCCGCCGTCACGATCGGGGTCGTGGCGGTGCTCGCCCGCCCGCTCCGCCCGCGCGTCGCCGTCACCCTCGGGCCCGTGCTCGCACTCGTGGGCCTCGGGCTGCTCATCGTCGCCGGTCTCGACCACTCGCTCGTCGCGTTCATCGCCTCGTCGCTCGTGGCGGGGGCGGGCTACAGCCTCATGTTCTCGGGCGGACTCGGCCTCGTCACGTCGAGCGCACCTGCCCACCATCGCGCGGCCGTGATCTCGGCGGCCTACGTCGTGGGCTACCTCGTGCAGGCGGTCGCCGCGCTCGGGCTCGGGCTGCTCGCGACGACCTCGGGCCTGCAGTTCGCGCTCGAACTCGGGTCGCCCGTCATCCTGCTGCTCGGGGTCGCCGCGCTCGTCGTGGCGAACACCGGCCGGCGGCGGGTCGCTGCGGTCGCGGCCGCCTAGCTCCGGGTCGACGTCCGGGTCGGTCTGGGTCGTCGTCTCGGTTGCTCCGGGTCCTCGCCGGGGTCGCGGATGTCGGCGCCCGGGCGTACCGTGTGCGGCATCCGAGACGGGAGGACACCATGGCGAACCTCGTCGTGCACTTCGAGATCCACGCGTCGGAGCCGCAGCGGCTCATCGACTTCTACTCCGAGCTGCTCGGCTGGGAGTTCACCCAGTTCGGCGACCTGCCGTACTGGTCGATCGTGACGGGCGAAGGCGCGATCGGCAACGTCGCGGGGCAGCCCGGCCTCGGAATCAACGGCGGCCTCACGCAGCGCATGGGCCCGAAGCCCGAGGCCGGCGCCGCCGTCAACGGATGCAACATCGTCGTGGGCGTCGACGACGTCGACGCGTTGATGCGGCGCGGCCTGGAGCTCGGCGGCACCGAGGCACTGCCCGCCGACGACATGCAGGGCGTCGGCCGGGTCGGCTACCTGCTCGATCCCGACGGCAACGTGTTCGGGCTCATCTCGCCGGTCATGTCCGACGGCTCTACCGCGATGTGAGCGGATGAGGTCCGGCAGGTCGCGGCGGCCGATCCCCGGTGACCGGTCGCTGCGTCGATGTCGGATGCCGGTGGCAGACTGACCCCGTGCTGCTCGACGAGCTCGTGACCACGGCCGACGCCGTCACGTCGACGCGCTCGCGCCTCGCCAAGGTCGACGCGCTCGCCGACCTCCTTCGTCGGCTCGAGCCCGACGAGATCGCGCCCGCCGTCGGGTTCCTCGTGGGCAAGCCTCGACAGGGGCGCGTCGGCGTCGGATGGCGCGGGGTCGCCGCGGCGATGGGTGAACCCGCCGACGAGCCCACGCTCACCGTCGCCGAGCTCGACGAGCTGCTCGACCGGCTGGCCGTCACGGGCGGGGCCGGGTCGACCGCTGAGCGCGCGCGATCGCTGCGAGAGCTCACCGCCCGCGCCACGGAGCGGGAGCAGGGCTTCCTCGGCCGAGTGCTGCTCGGCGACATGCGCACCGGCGCCCTCGAAGGCGTGGTCACCGACGC
>NZ_WJSP02000557.1 GCF_009720255.1 Agromyces humi
CGCGGCGATGGAGGCCGAGCTCGGCGTGGCCGGTGACTACACCGTCACCTGGCGGGTCGTCTCGACCGATGGGCATCCGATCACCGGCACGTGGGCGTTCGCGTGGCAGCCCGCGCAACGCCCTCGGCGAGCTCGCGGGCGCACTGCGCTGACGCGACCTTCTCAGCGGTGACCCCGAGCAGCCCTCGCTTCACCTCGGTCGCGTAGGCGACCACACCGCCACGCAGCCACTCGGATGCCTCGGGCGCGGCGCCCAGCGCGTTCGAGATCGCCCCCGTGGTGAGCGATTCCGCTGCGGCCACCGTCAGCCCGGCGGCCTTCGCCCGACGGGCGATCTCCTCCGCCAGGCCCTCGAACTTGTCAGCCGGATCCTGCATGCCTCGAACGTAGCGCTCGGGCGACGGGGTGTCAGCGGGTTGACGACCGGCCCGATCCTGCCGCGAACGCGGCGACGGCGGCCCGCGCGTCGGGCGTCTCGAACGCCGCGCCGATGGTGCGAGCCTCGTCGTCGAGCGCCTCCTGGAAGGAGCGCGACGACCCCGAACGGACGAGGCGCTTGGCCTGCCCGAACGCGCCGGTCGCCCCACGCAGCCACGAGTCCGCGATCTCGCGGGCGCGGTCGGCCAGCGCCTCGGGGGCGACCACCTCGGTGACGAGTCCCCAGTCGAGGGCCTCGGCCGCCGTGAGCGTGCGCGGGGTCAGGGTGAGCTCGAGTGCGCGCCGCGTGCCGATCGCCTCGGGGAGGAGCGTGCTCACGCCGCAGTCGGGGGTCAGCCCCACGTCGGAGTAGCGGCTGGCGAAGGTGGCTCGGTCGGATGCCACGATGAGGTCTGCCACGAGCATGAAGCCCAGTCCGCCGCCAGCCACGGGTCCCTGCACCGCGGCGACGATGGGCTTGGCGCACTCGCGGAGCGCGCGGTGGCCGGCGTGGATGACGTCGGCGAGGGCGGTGATCGTCTCGCCCGGGGCATCCGTCGTGCCGGCGAGCTCGGACATCGCACGCACGTCGCCGCCGGCGCAGAAGGCCCGCCCGACCGCGTCGAACAGCACCGCACCGACGTCGTCGCGTTCGGCGACCTCGACGGCGATGTCCCGCCACCGGTGGATGGCTTCGGGATCGACCGCGTTGAGCCGCGACGGCCGGTTGAGCGTGATGTGGGCGAGCCCGTCACGCACCTCGAACAGGATCGCCTCGTCGCCGGCCGCATCGCTCATGGTCGAGGAGTCTAGTTCGCCCGCTCAGACGCCGAAGTTCGCGCTCGGCGCCGAGAGCCGCTCGATGACCCCGCTGTCGTCGTAGCTGAGCACCATCACCCCGATGTTGCGCGGCATGGAGTCGGTCGGGTTCGCCGGCAGGGTCACGATGCCGACCCGCGAGACCGTCACCGTGCGCCCGGAGGTGGGGTCGGTGTACGGCGGACTCGTCTCGACGCCGATGGTCAGCTCGGAGGGCGCGTCACCGACGGCCACCCCGGCCGCCGATCCGACGCCGGCCCCGGTGCCGACCGGAAGCGACCCGGCCATCGGTCCGTCGACGAAGACGTAGTGGTTCGGGTTCTCGGGCGGGGTGCCCGGGGTGTCGCTGTCGAAGAGGCGCAGGCCGCCCCACTCGTGGTCGACGCCCGGGGGCGACTCGATGCCCCCCGGGTTCGGGCTGTCCACGGGCGCTCCGAGGTACTCGGTGAGGCCGGCGACCACCTCGGTCGTGGGCTGGAAGTAGTCGAAGCTCGCGAGGGTCGCGCCCTCGGCGTCGAGCACCGTGATGGCCTCGGCCGAGATGGCGACGGATGCCGCGACCGGCTCGGGATCGGGTGCGGGCGTCGTCGGTGCCGCACTCGTCGCGGGCGGTGACGAGGTGGCGCCGGGGCCGCCCGCG
>NZ_WJSP02000558.1 GCF_009720255.1 Agromyces humi
CGCGGGCCGCCGATCCGTCGCCCACGGCGCGGAGGCGCCGGTCGTGGCATCCGCTCGCACGCCGCGATGATCCCGCCGCAGCGGCGCGTGGCGAGAACGCAGAACGGCCGCCCGAGGGCGGCCGTTCCGAGGTGAGACGACGAGGTCAGTCGCGCGCGATGGCGAGGAACCGCAGGATCTCGAGGTAGAGCCAGATGACCGTGACCATGATGCCGAAGGCACCCGACCAGCCGTACTTCTTGGGAGCGCGGTTCCGCACGCCCTGCTGGATGGCGTCGAAGTCGAGCACCAGCGAGTACGCGGCCATCAGGATGACCAGGACGCCGACGACGAGGCCGAGCGGGATGCCGAAGATCTCGGCGCCGAGCAGGCCCCACGGGTCGCTGTTCACGCCGGTCCAGATGAGGATCACGTTGACGAGCGAGAAGACCAGGTAGCCGACCATGGCGATGAGGAAGATCTTCGTCGCCTTCTTCGAGGCGCGGACCTTGCCGCTCGCGAACAGCGCCAGGGTCACGCCGACCACGGCGAGGGTGCCGATCACGGCCTGCGCGACGATGCCCTGGTAGGCGCTCTCGAACATGAGCGAGATGCCGCCGAGGAACACGCCCTGCGCGGCCGCGTAGGCGAGGATCAGGGCCGGCGACGGCTCCTTCTTGAAGATGTTGACGAGGGCGAGCACGAAGCCGATGATCGAGCCGGCCCAGAAGAGCCACGGCATCGCGGGCGTCAGCAGCCAGCCCGCCGCGGCGAACACCAGCAGCACGGCGAAGGCGCCGACCGTCTTCGCGATGGTGTTCTCGACGGTCATGACCTCGCGGTCGGGGAGCGTCGCAGGCTGGTCGTAGAGCTCCTGGAGCTGCTGCGCGGACACGTTCTGCGCGGCCGCGACGGCTCCCTGCTGTGAGAAGGCGGAATTCCGCGAGAACGCGGGATTGTCGAGAGCCATGGTGTTCCTCTGCTTTCGGCTGTCGTCGGTGCGGGGGACAGGCGACTGGATGCGGCATCCGTGCCATGCACCAATCTACCGGTCCTGGCAGTGACAACGCCCAGAGTCCCGCGCGGATTCCCGCGGATGCGCACGGCGCGTGGCTACGCTGAGGCCCATGCTGCACGACTCCGGCGCATTCCCGATGGTGATCGGCCACCGTGGCGCGTCGGGGTACCGGCCCGAGCACACGCGGTCGGCCTATGAGCTCGCGTTCGCGCTCGGTGCCGACGCGGTGGAGCCCGACATCGTCGCCTCGCGCGACGGCGTGCTCGTACTGCGGCACGAGAACGAGATCTCGGGCACGACGGATGTCGCGTCGAGACCCGAGTTCGCCTCCCGCCGTACGACGCGCGACGTCGACGGCACCGCGCTCACCGGCTGGTTCACCGAGGACTTCACGTGGGCGGAGCTCTCGACCCTGCGCGCGAAGGAGCGTCTCGGGAGCATCCGGCAGTCGAGCGCCAGCTTCGACGGCCGCTACCCGATCCTCCGGCTGCGCGACCTGTTCGAGCTCATCGACACCGCCGCCGAGGAGCAGCGCCGGCCCGTGCGCATGGTGGCCGAGTTCAAGCACGCGAGCCACTTCGCCGCGATCGGGCTGCCGCTCGACGAGCTGTTCGCCGCCGAGCTCGACGACGCCGGCTGGGACCGAGGGGGAGAGCGCCTGATCATGGAGTCGTTCGAGCTCGACGTGCTCGACCGGCTCGGCGCACGTGGCATCCGCGGCCACCGGGTGTTCCTCGTCGAGGCGACCGGGTCGCCCGTCGACGTCGTGCAGTCGGTCGGCGAGGCGGCGCCGACGTACGACGCGTACGTGACCGAGGCCGGCCTGCTCGGGCTCGCGGGGCGCGTGCAGGGCGTGAGCGTGGGCAAGGCGCGGCTG
>NZ_WJSP02000559.1 GCF_009720255.1 Agromyces humi
GTCGCCGCGAGCGCCGCCGCGGCCGAGGCCGACGACGCCGCGTCCGCGTTCGAGTCCGACGACACCGAGGCCACCGGAGGGAGCGCCTCCGTCGATGTCGCCGCCGCAGCGTCGAACGGCTTCGACGCGAGCCTGTACCCGGGCCTGCCACCGGCACCGCGCGACGAGGACTGCGGCCCGTGCACCGGCAAGGAGATGGTGCCCATCCTCGTCGGCGACACCTACCGCTGGGGTTGCCACGCGTAGCTGAAGCCACCTCGCGAGCACACATGACCCGTCGGGCGTCCCGGATTCGGGACGCCCGACCCCGTCAGCGGCCGAACTGCCAGCCGCTGATCCAGTCGGGGTCCTCGCCGTGCTCGTAGGCGTGCTGGCGGGCGGCGGCCCGGGCGGCGTGCCACTCGTCGGCGATCTCGGCCACGCCGGTTCGTCCGGCGAGGCCGGGCACCCGGTCGATCACGTCGAGGGCGAGCCGGTACCGGTCGAGGTCGTTCAGGTGCAGCATGTCGAACGGCGTGGTCGTGGTGCCCCGCTCGACGAAGCCGCGAACGTGCAGGTTGCGGTGGTTGGTGCGGCGGTACGCGAGCTGGTGCACGAGCGCCGGGTAGCCGTGGAAGGCGAACACCACGGGGGCCTCGCGCGTGAAGATCGCGTCGAACGCGAGGTCGTTGAGCCCGTGGGGGTGATGCGAGGAATCCTGCAGGCGCATGAGGTCCACCACGTTCACGACCCGCACCGCGAGGTCGGGCAGGCGTTGGCGGAGCAGCTGGGCGGCGGCGACCACCTCCATGGTCGGCACGTCGCCGGCACATCCGAGCACCACGTCGGGGACGGATGCCGCAGGGTCGCCGGGGTCGAATCCGGGCTCGTTGCCCGCCCACGCCCACACGCCGATGCCGGCGTCGACGTGCGCGTCAGCCTCGGTGGCGGTGAGCCACTGCGGCTCGGGCTGCTTGCCGGCGACGATCACGTTCACCCGGTTCTGCGTGTCGAACGCGTGCCGCATCACCGCGAGCAGGGTGTTGGCGTCGGGCGGCAGGTACACGCGCACGATCTCCGCCTGCTTGTTCACCACGACGCCGAGGAATCCGGGGTCCTGGTGCGAGAAGCCGTTGTGGTCCTGCCGCCACACGTGCGATGAGAGCAGGTAGTTCAGCGACGCGAGGTCGCCGCGCCAGGGGACCTTCGTCGCCGACTCCAGCCATTTCGCGTGCTGGTTGAACATCGAGTCGACGATGTGGATGAACGCCTCGTAGCTGGTGAGGAGTCCCTGTCGGCCGGTGAGCAGGTAGCCCTCGAGCATGCCCTGCATCAGGTGTTCGCTCAGCGCCTCGATGACCCGTCCGTCGCGGGAGAGGTGCTCGTCGAGCGGATGCAGCGCCTCGGCCCAGGTGCGCGACGTGACGTCGAACACTCCGCCCAGCCGGTTCGAGAGCACCTCGTCGGGGCCGAACAGTCGCACGTCGTCGGGGTTGTCCCGCATGACGTCGGCGAGCCATCGCCCGAGCACCGAGGTCGATTCGCCGTTCGCGCCCCGCTTCGCCGGGTCGACCTCGACGGCGAACGGCGCGGTGGGCGGGAGTGAGATCGGCCGGGCGATGCCGCCGTTCGCAAGCGGCGTCGCACTCAGGCGCAGGTCGCCGGTCGGCCTCAGCGCGTCGAGCTCGGCGACCGGCCGTCCGTCGGCGTCGAACAGCTCCTCGGGCCGGTACGACCGCATCCACGCCTCGAGCATCGCGAGGTGGTCGGCGTCCTCGCGCACGCCCGAGAGCGGCACCTGGTGCGCATGGAACGTGCCCTCGACCTGGACGCCGTCGACGATGCGCGGGCCCGTCCAGCCCTTGGGCGTGCGCAGCACGAT
>NZ_WJSP02000056.1 GCF_009720255.1 Agromyces humi
CGCAGCCGGCGACGGCCTCAACCTCTGGGTTCCACTGCCGGTGCCGGCGCGCGACGTCTCCGAGCATCTGATGCGGCGGGGCTGGCTCGTGCGCACGGGCGACGAGTTCTCCCTCGCCGACGCAAGCGCGGTGCAGAGGCTCCGGCTCACGGTCCACGACCTCGCCGACGCCGACGCCGACCGGCTCGCCGGCGACGTGGCCGCGGCCGTTCTCGCCGCGGGCGGACGACTCGTCACCGGGATGGAATGATCGAGGGGTGAAGGTCCTCTCGATCCAGTCCGCCGTCGCCTACGGCCACGTGGGCAACTCCGCGGCCGTGTTCCCCCTGCAGCGCATCGGCGTCGAGGTCATGCCGGTGTACACCGTGAACTTCTCGAACCACACGGGCTACGGCGCCTGGCGGGGCCCGCTGATCAGTCCCGACGACGTGCGGGAGGTCATCGCGGGCATCGAGGACCGCGGGGCGTTCCCTGAGATCGACGTGATCCTCTCGGGTTACCAGGGCTCCGAGGGCATCGCCGACGTCATCCTCGACACAGTCGCGCGGATCAAGGCGGCGAACCCCGCGGCCGTCTACTCGTGCGATCCGGTGATGGGCAATGCGAAGAGCGGATGCTTCGTGGCGCCCGCGATCCCCGTGCTGCTGCGGGAGCGCGTGGTGCCGGCCGCCGACCTCATCACGCCGAACCAGTTCGAGCTCGGATACCTCACCGGGACGGAGCCCGGCTCGCTCGAGTCCACGCTGGAGTCGGTCGACCTGGCGCGCGCGTCGGGCCCCCGCACCGTGCTCGTCACGAGCGTGGAGCGACCCGACCGCGACGACGGCACCATCGAGATGCTCGCCGTCGACGACCGCGGCGCCTGGATCGTCCGGACCCCGCTGCTGCCGCTCAAGGCGAACGGCTCGGGCGACGTCACGGCGGCGCTCTTCACGGCGCACTACCGGCGCACGGGCGACGCGGCGGACGCGCTCGCGCGCACCGCGTCGAGCGTCTTCGACCTGCTCGAGAACACGCACGAGTCGGGCGAGCGCGAACTCCGGCTCGTCGAGTCCCAGGATGCCTACGCGCACCCGCGGATGCAGTTCGAGGCCCACCAGGTCCGCTGAGCCGTCAGGCCCGCTGAGCCGTCAGCCGGGCCACGCCTCGGCGATCTCCTGCCGCACCTCGCCGAGCAGCCGCGGCAGCGCCTTGGTGCCCGCGATGATCGGGAAGAAGTTCGCGTCGAGCGCCCACCGCGGCACGATGTGCTGGTGCAGGTGCTCCGCGATGCCCGCGCCGGCGATGCGCCCCTGGTTCATGCCGATGTTGAATCCGTCGCACCGGGAGACCTGCTTGACCACGCGCATCGCGATCTGCGTCAGCTCGCCGATCTCGGCGACCTCCTCGGGCGTGGCCTCGTCGTAGGTGGCGATGTGACGGTAGGGGCAGACCAGCAGGTGACCGCTGTTGTACGGGTAGAGGTTCAGCAGCACGTACGCCAGCGTGCCGCGCGCCACGATGAGCGACTGCTCGTCGCTCATCTCGGGCGCCCGGCAGAACGGGCAGGTGTGCTCGTCGGGCTGCTGGCCGTGCTGGATGTACACCAGCCGGTGCGGCGTCCACAGGCGCTGGAACGCGTCGGGCACGCCGGCGAGGTCGGACGCGGCATCCGTGGGGACCCCGTCGAACTCGTCGGCCTGGTATGCGCGCGTCATCCGAACAGGTCGTCCCTCGTCGTCACCTGGCGGCGGTCCTCGATGGCGGCGCGCACGCGTGCGACGGCGTCGGCGATCGGCACGCCGTTCTCCTGCGTGCCGTCGCGGAAACGGAAGCTCACGGTCTCGCCCGCGCGGTCGTTCTCGCCCGCGATGAGCTGGAACGGCACCTTCTGCGTGGTGTGCGTGCGGATCTTCTTCTGCATGCGGTCGTCGCTCGTGTCGAGCTCGGCGCGCACGCCGGCGCGACGGAGCTGGTCGACGATGCCGCCGAGGTAGTCGGCGTACTCGTCGGCGACGGGGATGCCGACGACCTGCACGGGCGCGAGCCAGACAGGGAAGGCGCCCGCGTAGTGCTCGATCAGCACGCCGAAGAACCGCTCGATGGACCCGAACTTCGCCGAGTGGATCATGACCGGCTGCTGGTGGGTGCCGTCGGCCGCGGTGTACTCGAGGCCGAAGCCCTCGGGCTGGTTGAAGTCGTACTGGATCGTCGACATCTGCCAGGTGCGGCCGATCGCGTCGCGCGCCTGCACCGAGATCTTCGGTCCGTAGAACGCCGCACCGCCCGGGTCGGGCACGAGCTCGAGGCCGGATGCCTCCGCGACCTCGCGGAGCACGTTCGTGGCGACCTCCCACTGCTCGTCGGTGCCCTTGAACTTGTCGGAGTTCGCGTCGCGGGTCGACAGCTCGAGGTAGAAGTCGTCGAGGCCGAAGTCGCGCAGGAGTCCGAGCACGAAGTCGAGGAGGTGCTTCACCTCGCCGGGCGCCTGCTCGGGCGTGACGTAGCTGTGCGAGTCGTCCTGGGTGAGGCCGCGCACGCGGGTGAGGCCCTGCACGACGCCCGACTTCTCATAGCGGTACACGGTGCCGAACTCGAAGAACCGCAGCGGGAGCTCGCGGTAGGAGCGCCCCCGTGACCGGAAGATGAGGTTCTGCATCGGGCAGTTCATCGCCTTGAGGTAGTACTCGCTGTTCTCTAGCTCCATCGGCGGGAACATCGTGTCCTTGTAGTACGGCAGGTGACCCGACAGCTCGAAGACGTGCGCCTTCGTGATGTGCGGGGTCGAGACGTACTGGAAGCCCTCCTCGATGTGGCGGCGGCGGACGTAGTCCTCCATCTCGCGCTTGATGATGCCGCCCCGGGGGTGGAACACCGGCAGCCCGCTCCCGATCTCCTCGGGGAACGAGAACAGGTCGAGTTCGGCGCCGAGCTTGCGGTGGTCGCGCCGCGCGGCCTCCTCGAGGCGGTGCTGGTACGCGCGCAGCTCGTCCTTCGTCGGCCAGGCCGTGCCGTAGATGCGCTGGAGCTGCGGGTTCTTCTCCGAGCCGCGCCAGTACGCCGCCGCGACGCGGGACAGCGCCCAGCCGTTGCCGATCATGCGCGTGTTCGGCAGGTGGGGTCCCCGGCAGAGGTCCTTCCACACGGTCTCGCCGGTCTTGGGGTCGACGTTGTCGTAGATGGTGAGCTCGGCGCCGCCCACCTCGACGTTCTCGCTCTCCTCGAACTGCGCGGTGCCGGTCTCGTGGCCCTTCAGCCCGATGAGCTCCAGCTTGTAGGGCTCGTGGGCGAGCTCGGCACGGGCCTCGTCGTCGGTGACGACGCGACGCATGAAGCGCTGGCCCTGGCGCACGATGCGCGCCATCTCCTTGTCGAGGGCCTTGAGGTCCTCGGGGGTGAACGACTGGGCGACGTCGAAGTCGTAGTAGAAGCCGTCGGTCACGGGCGGTCCGATGCCGAGCTTCGCCTCGGGGTTCACGGCCTGCACCGCCTGGGCCAGCACGTGGGCGGTCGAGTGGCGCAGGATGCCGAGTCCGTCGGGCGAGTCGATCGTGACGGCCTCGACGACGTCCGCGTCCGTCACGGTCGTGGCGAGGTCCTTGAGCTCGCCGTTGACGCGCATTGCGACAACGGATCGATCGGTGAAGAGCTCGAAGCCGTCGGCCACTGTGAACCACTCCCTCTGGGGTCGAAACGAACCCTTCAACTGTAGTGCGACCGCAGGGCCGGACCGGCCGCGGGTCGGCGGTCCGTGCGCACCCTGATGACGCCGCGGCATCCGGGTTCTAGAGTTTGCCTCATGTCCAGTTCAGACCCCACCGACGACGACCGCGGCGCAGCGGCCGGCAGCGCGCCCTTCTCCGACTTCGAGACCGACCTGACCGCGGAGGACTGGGCGGCCAAACGCCGAGCCGGCGAACTCGGATTCGGGCCGATCTTCTGGGCGCCCATCCAAGTGCTGTCCCCCACCACGACGATCGGACTCGGGCGCACGAACCTCACCCTCATCCGCCCGACGATCGTGCAGACGGACGCCGCGGAGCCGTACGCCGGGTTCGACCTCCGCGAATCACCGCACCGGAATCCCGCCGTGTCGGTGCACTTCAACCCCGCCGCCTACGGCGCGACGGGCCCGGGCACCTACGTGTTCACGTTCGCCGTCGACGCGCCCACGCGCGCCGCCTTCACGCCGACCGGCTACGCGGGCAGCGGCACCGTCGACGCACCGGGATCGATCCGCTTCAGCGGCCGGCGCGTCATCACGATCATCCTGCGGAACGTGCCGCCCGGCCTGGATGCCTCGGCGGCGATCGAGCAGACCTCGGGCGAGTCCTGGTCGTGGTTCAGCACGAGGATCGCACATCCCCCGCTCGTCTTCGATCCGCTCCTGCCGATCAGCTGACGACCGGAGCTCGCAGCCGGCCGAGCGCGCCGCTGCGTCGGATCGGCGCAAGCCGGTGCAGGTCGGCGCCGACGCTTGCAGCCGCTTTCAGCAAACATTGCAAGAAGTCGACTCTTCTTCGACATTCCTTCGCAGGCACTTGTGATGCTTCCGAGCGGCGACGTACAGTCGCCTCACTCGTGGGCGTCAGGCGCCCGCGGTGTCCGATGGCGTGCACCACCGAGAGGAACGAGTCGACGATGACGCGACGCACCACGCAGGCCCCGCCACCCGGCGGGCATCCCCGCCCGAAGCTGCTCAGGCGCCGCGCGATCGCGGTGGCGGCCGCATCGGCGATGCTCGCGGGCGCGGCGCTGGCTGCGCCACCCGCCGTCGCGGCATCCGCGGCACCGTCGGCAGCCGCACCGGTGGTCACCCGGGCGGCACTCGACCCCGCACTGGTCGCCGGCCGAGGCGCCGACGTGCCCTTCCTCGAACAGGAGGCGGAGCGGGCCGTGCACACGGGCACCGTCATCGGCCCCGATCGCACGGCGTACACCCTGCCGGCCGAGGCGTCGGGACGCAGCGCGGTGCAGTTGCAGGCCGGGCAGTACGTCGAGTTCACGCTGCCCGCGAGGACCAACGCGATCACCGTGCGCTACAGCATCCCCGACGCGGCCGACGGCGGCGGCATCCGATCGCCGCTCGACGTGACCGTGAACGGACGGCAGAAGCGCACGATGACGCTCACCTCCGAGTACTCCTGGCTCTACAACCAGTACCCGTTCACGAACGACCCGCACGCCGGCCTGCTTCACCCCGACTGGTGGATCACCGAATGCGGGTGCGTGCCCGGGCCCGACTACGCCGTCACCACGCCCTTCCGGCCCATGCACTTCTACGACGAGCAGCGGATGCTCCTGGGCAGGACGTACGAGGCAGGCGACGTCGTGCGGCTCGCGGTGCCCAAGCGGGCGACCGCGGAGCTCACCACGATCGACCTGCTCGACAGCGAACTGGTCGCAGCGCCCCACGTGCGACTGAAGGGGGCCAACGTGCTGCTGTTCGGCGCCGACCCGACCGGCCGGCGCGATGCCGCACCCGCGTTCGATCGCGCCATCGACTTCGCGAAGCGGCACGACCTGCCCGTGTACGTGCCACCGGGCACCTTCCGGGTCGACCGCCACCTGATCGTCGACGACGTGACCATCGAGGGGGCCGGCAACTGGTACACCACCATCCGCGGCAGCGAGGTCGCGCTCGCCGAGCCGGCGCCCGACGGCTCCGTGCACACCGGCGTGGGCTTCTACGGCAGGGATGCCGCGGACGGCGGCAGCACGAACGTGCACCTCTCCGGGTTCGCCATCGAGGGCGACGTGCGCGAGCGCATCGACACCGACCAGGTGAACGGCATCGGCGGCGCGATGAGCGACTCGACCATCGAGGGGCTCTACATCCGCCACACCAAGGTCGGCATGTGGTTCGACGGACCGATGGACGGTCTCGAGGTGCGCGACAGCATCATCGTCGACCAGATCGCCGACGGGCTCAACTTCCACACCGGCGTGACCGGATCCACCGTCGCGAACACGTTCGTGCGCAACACCGGCGACGACGGGCTCGCCATGTGGTCGGAGGCGGTGGCGAACGCGGGCAACGCGTTCGATCGCAACACGGTGCAGACGCCGACGCTCGCGAACGGCATCGCCATCTACGGCGGCACGGACACCACCGTGTCGGGCAACCTCGTCGCCGACCCGATCCGCGAGGGCAGCGCCCTGCATGTCGGCTCCAGGTTCGGCGCCGAGCCCTTCACGGGCTCGCTCGCGATCGTCGAGAACACCACCGTGCGCGCAGGGACGTACGAACTCAACTGGAACATCGGGCTGGGGGCCATCTGGTTCTACGCGCTCGACCGATCGATCGACCAGGCCGACATCCGCGTGAGCGGCGACCACTTCCTCGACAGCACCTACAACGCGATCATGCTCGTGTCCGACTGGCCCGTGAAGGACCAGGTCTCCATCTCGGGCGTGCACTTCGGCGACGTCCGTGTCGACGGCACCGGCACGTCCGTGGTCAGTGCCAGGGTCGCCGGCTCGGCATCGTTCGAGAACGTCGACGCGCGCAACGTCGGGGCGGTGGGCGTGAACAACTGCGGCACGTTCCACTTCACGCCGGCCGGCTCGGAGTTCTCGCTCGGCGACCTCGGCGGCAACGACTCGAGCGGCGTGAACACGACCGGACCCTGGCTCGCACCGTGGGAGCTGCCCAACACGATCACCTGCGACGACCGGCCGCCGGTGGTCGCACCACCCGCGCCGTCACCCTGGTGACGTGAACTGATCGCGAGGGAGCCGGATGCCTCGAACGGGGCATCCGGCTCCCCAGCTGCGGACGGCATCCCGAGGGAATGCGAAAGGCCCCGGCGATGCCGGGGCCTTGTCGTGGTGGGCGATACTGGGATCGAACCAGTGACCTCTTCCGTGTCAGGGAAGCGCGCTACCGCTGCGCCAATCGCCCAAGTCGAGAATCGAGGTTTCTCAGCTTGGAGGTGGATACGGGATTCGAACCCGTGTATACGGCTTTGCAGGCCGCTGCCTCGCCTCTCGGCCAATCCACCGCGTTTGGGTTCACCACCAGAAGAACAGGAATGAACTCACGCTCATTCCCGATCAGAGCGGATGACGAGATTCGAACTCGCGACCCTCACCTTGGCAAGGTGATGCGCTACCACTGCGCCACATCCGCGTTGCCCGCATTTCTGCGTGCAGAGAGACTCTAACTGATCCGGTGAACGAATCACAAACTGAGCGGACCGGGTGGCCGGTTCCCCCCGGTCATCGGGGCATTCGAGGCCCGAATCCCGGGCGTGTCGACGCACTCGGCGCGCCCGGGCGGCTGCCCGCCGGCCGTCGATGTGCAATCGGCCCGCCGGGTCGGCTAGTATCGAGTCCGCGGTCACCACGGTGCACCGCGATCCCACATGGGCGATTGGCGCAGCTGGTAGCGCGCTTCCTTCACACGGAAGAGGTCGTCGGTTCGAGCCCGGCATCGCCCACGAACGCCTCCCACTCCACTGGGGGGCGTTCTTCGTTTCAGCGCCAGCCGTACCGATCGCCGAGCGCCCGCGTGAGGAGCGCGTAGCGAGCGGCGTCGAGCGAGGCGGCCTCGCGGCGCATCCCCCCGGTGCGCACTCGGAAGACGCGGTCGATCCGTACCCAGCTCGGCCGTCCGGAGGCGTCCCACGCGCCGGTTCCGAGGCTCAGGAAGTCGCGGTCGCCGTCGTGCGCCTTGCTCGTGAGTTGGACGGCGAGGAAGTCCGCACTGCCCGACGCGGCGACGATCACGACCGGCCGGTCCTTGCCGCGGCCGTCGCGCTCCTCGTACGGCACCCACGTCCACACGATCTCGCCCGGGTCGGGTTCCCCGTCGTGCGACGGCGCGTACGTGAGGCGCACGTCCCGCAGGCGCGCCGGGTCGACCTCGACCGTGGCCGCCGGCCCCGACTGGCCCGGCGAGAGCAGCCCGGCGGGGGCCCCGGTACCTGCCGTCGCGGCATCCGGAGCGCCGCTCGAGGTGGTGGACGTGCGTGCTCCCGAGAACCTCCCGAACACACGCCCGAGGGCGGTGAGGAAGCGGCTGGTGTCTGGCACACCGGCACACTACCCCACCGCCCTCGCGGTGGATCAGCGTCGTCAGACGGTCTCGAGCTTGTACGCGTCCTCGCCGTGCACGACCGTGTCGATGCCGGCGATCTCGTCCTCGTTCTTCACACGGAAGCCGATGGTCTTCTGCACCACGAATCCGATGACCAGGGCGAGCACGAAGGAGTAGACCATGACCGAGACGGCCGCGATCGCCTGCACCAGCAGCTGCGTGAGGTTGCCGCTGTAGATGAGGCCGGTGGTGTTGGCGAAGAAGCCCAGGTAGAGCGTGCCGATGAGGCCGCCGACGAGGTGGATGCCCACGACGTCGAGCGAGTCGTCGAAGCCCCAGCGGAACTTCAGGTCCACCGCGAGCGCGCAGACCGCGCCGGCGACGACGCCCAGCACGATCGCCCAGATCGGGGTGAGGAAGGCACACGCAGGGGTGATCGCAACGAGGCCCGCGACGGCACCGGATGCCGCGCCGACCGACGTCGGCTTGCCGTCCTTGATCTTCTCGACGACCAGCCAGGCCAGCAGTGCGGCAGCGGGAGCCGCGAGCGTGTTGATCCAGGCGACGGCGGCGGTGTTGTCGGCGGCGAGCTCGGAGCCCGCGTTGAACCCGAACCAGCCGAACCAGAGGAGGCCCGCACCGAGGAGCACGAACGGCGGGTTGTGGGGCACGTGCGCGCCCTTCGAGAACCCGACGCGCTTGCCGAGCACGAGCGCGAGGGCCAGGGCCGCCGCACCGGCGTTGATGTGCACCGCAGTGCCGCCGGCGAAGTCGAGGGCGCCGACACCGAAGACCTGCTGCATGCCGTAGGTGATCCAGCCGCCGTAGGCGAAGCTGCCGTCGTCGGCCAGGCCGAAGTTGAACACCCAGCTCGCGACGGGGAAGTACACGACCGTCGCCCACACTGCGGCGAAGATCATCCACGCACCGAACTTGGCGCGGTCCGCGATGGCGCCCGAGATCAGCGCCACGGTGATGATCGCGAAGGTCGCCTGGAATCCGACGAAGGCGAGCGGCGGGTACGCGGCGCCCTCAGGGGTCTCGAGGAGGCTCTCCAGGCCGATCGCCGACCAGTCGATCGACCACGGGGCGGCGAGTCCCTCAGCCGAGGGGAAGGCGATGGCGTAGCCGTAGAGCACCCAGAGGACGCCGATGAGGCCCATCGCGCCGAAGCTCAGCATCATCATGCTGATGACGCTCTTCGCCTTGACGAGTCCGCCGTAGAAGAACGCGAGTCCGGGCGTCATCAGCAACACGAGTGCTGCGGATATCAGTAGGAACGCCGTGTTGCCTTGATCCATCTCGAACCTCTCTCAGTGCAGGGTTGGGGAACCTGATGCGGTCCAGTCTCATGACGGGACGTTTCGAGAGGGATCGTGTTGTGTTTCGGGTTCGTTACGGCCTCGGCCATCCACGTAAACAGCAGATTTCGGCGGGCCGCACGATCGGTGTGAATCCGCGCGGTCGCGGCATCAGACCGACGCGCGACGCGTTGGCGGATGCCGCGTGCGCGACGTCAGTCGTGCGGCGGCAGCTCGCCCGTGGTGAGGGCGATCATGCGGCTCATGGCGCGCAGGTACTTCTTCCGGTAGCCGCCGCCCATCATCTCGTCATCGAAGACCTGGTCGAGCGGGATGCCGCTCGCGATGATCGGCACCTCGGCGTCGTAGACCCGGTCGATGAACGCCACGAGGCGGAGCGCGGCGTTCTGGTTCGAGAGTTCGTGCACGCCCTCGAGGGCGATGAACTCGACGCCCTGGATGAGCTTGATGTACTTCGACGGATGCACCGTGGCGAGATGGGCGATGAGCTCGTCGAAGCCGTCGAGGGAGACGCGGTGGCCGCGGGCGGCCAGCGCCTCGGCGGTGTGCGTCACCGTGGCCGCGTCGGGGATCGCCTCGGCGTGCCCCTCGGTGTCGCGGCGACGGTAGTCGAGGCCGTCGATGCGCAGCGTCTCGAAGTTCGACGAGAGCGCGTGGATCTCGCGGAGGAAGTCGGAGGCCGCGAACCGCCCCTCGCCGAGCGCGTTCGGCGGCGTGTTCGAGGTCGCCGCCACCCGGGTTCCACCGGCCATGAGCTCGCCGAGGAAGCGCGTCATGAGCATGGTGTCGCCCGGGTCGTCGAGCTCGAACTCGTCGATGCAGACCAGGCGCGCGCCGCGGAGGAGCTCGACGGCCTGCGCGTACCCGAGCGCGCCGACCAGCGCGGTGTACTCGATGAAGGTGCCGAAGTACTTCGGTCCGTGGGCGACGTGCCAGAGCGCGGCGAGCAGGTGCGTCTTGCCGACGCCGAAGCCGCCGTCGAGGTAGACGCCCGGAAGCTCGATGCGAGCGGGCCGCTTGCGCGAGAAGAACCCGCCGGGCCGCTGCGCGGCGCGCCAGGCGCCGGCGAACTCCTTGAGCCGGTCGAGGGCCGCCTGCTGGGAGGGGAAGTCGGGGTCGGGCCGGTACGATTCGAAGGACGCGTGCTCGAACTGCGGCGGCGGGGCCAGTTCCGAGGCGATCTCGGCCGCCGAGATGGTGGGATTCCGCTCGATCAGGCGGATGAGGGCATGGCTCGCGACCGTGGTCATGCTGGAGGGACTCCCGTATTGCACCGGATGACGGGCATGCTGACTTCCACCCGCACGCCGCGTAGATTCGAGGTGGACAGGTCACCAGCCTAGTCCGCTCCCCCGCACACCCGTCCGATCGGACGATCCCTGGAGGTTCCATGTCCGCCGAGTTCGACTCCGCCGCCAAGTTCGCCGAGTACGCGCATCCCGAGCGCCTCGTCACCACCGAATGGCTCGCCGAACACCTCGGGCAACCCGGCCTCGTGGTGGTCGAATCCGACGAGGACGTCCTGCTCTACGAGACCGGGCACATCCCCGGCGCCGTGAAGGTCGACTGGCACACCGACCTCAACGACCCGGTCGTTCGCGACTACCTCACGGGCGAGCAGTTCGCCGCCCTGCTCGGATCGAAGGGCATCGCCCGCGACACGACCGTCGTGATCTACGGCGACAAGAACAACTGGTGGGCGGCGTACGCCCTGTGGGTGTTCACGCTCTTCGGCCACGAGGACGTGCGCCTGCTCGACGGCGGCCGGGACCTCTGGATCAGCGAGGGGCGCCCGCTCACCACCGACGTCACCGAGGTGACGCCCGTCGAGTACCCCGTCGTGGAGCGCGACGACTCCGTGGTCCGCGCGTTCAAGGAGGACGTGCTCGAGCACTTCGGCAACCCCCTCATCGACGTGCGCTCCCCCGAGGAGTACACCGGCGAGCGCACGAGCGCCCCGGCATACCCCGAGGAGGGCGCCCTGCGCGCGGGGCACATCCCCACCGCGGCATCCGTGCCCTGGGCCCGCGCCGCCGCGGCCGACGGCACCTTCAAGAACCGCACCGAGCTCGACGCGATCTACCGCGATGAGGCCGGCCTCAGCGACGGCGACGACGTGATCGCGTACTGCCGCATCGGCGAGCGCTCGAGCCACACCTGGTTCGTGCTCACGCACCTGCTCGGCTTCGAGCACGTGCGCAACTACGACGGCTCCTGGACCGAGTGGGGCAGCGCGGTGCGCGTGCCCATCGCGACGGGCAGCGAGCGCGGCGAGGTCCCGACCCGCTAGTCCGCAGGGCGGGCCGCGTCACGCGTCCGCAGTGGGAGAATGGATCCGATGGACGCCACGACCCTGCCCGCCCGACTCGCCGAGACCCGCGAGGACTTCCTCGCGCTCGGCGTCCGTGACCGCCTGCAGCTGCTGCTCGAGTTCTCCAACGAGTTGCCCGAGCTGCCCGAGCGGTACCGCGATCACCCCGACCTCTTCGAGAAGGTCGAGGAGTGCCAGTCGCCGGTCTTCATCTTCGTGGAGGTCGAGCACGACCGGGTACACCTGCACGCCACCGCACCGGCCGAATCCCCCACGACGCGCGGGTTCGCCTCGATCCTCGTGCAGGGACTCGACGGGCTCTCCGTCGACGACGTGCTCGCGGTGCCCGCCGACTACCCGCAGTCGCTCGGCCTGTCCGAGGCGGTGTCCCCGCTGCGCGTGCGCGGCATGTCGGGCATGCTCGCCCGGGTGCGCCGACAGGTCCGGGAGCGCGTCGCGGCCTGAGCGGTCGGGTCGACTTCCGCGCAGGCGAGCTGGCAGGCGGCATCAGCCGGCGATCTCCGCCTCCTCGGCGAGACGCCGCACGTCGGCATCGCTGCGTTCGAGCCATCCGCGCACGAGCCGCGTCCACCGCGCTGGGTCGTGGTTCCAGAGCTTCGTGTGGCGGGCGCCCGCGAAGACCTCGAACTGCACGAGGTCGGGGCGGGCGGCCGCGAGCCGTCGCGACCCGTCGATCGGCACGTAGCCGTCGTCCTCGCTGTGCATGAGCAGGATGGGCACGTCGAGCTCGTCGGCGCGGGCGACGGGGTCGAGCTCCTCGACCGAGATGGGCGCCGCCAGGCCGGTGAGCCCGCCGCTCCACGGTCCGCCGAGGAGGCGCACGACGACGTCGCCGTAGCCCGGGGGCAGCTTCTGCAGCGTGCCCTGGAAGCGGAGGATGTCGACCCAGTCGATGGCCGGCGAGTCGAGGATGACGCCGACGAGGCGCTCGCGCACGGCGGCCGAGCGCAGCACGGCCTGGAGCACGATCGAGCCGCCCATGGACCAGCCCATCAGCACGATCCGCTCCGCGCCGTGCTGCTCGGCGTAGCGGACCGCCGCAACCACGTCGGCCCACTCGGTGCCGCCGAGTCCGTAGCGGCGATCGGCGCTCTCGGGCGCCTCGCCGTCATTGCGATAGGAGACGAGCAGCGTGTTCCAGCCGGCATCCCGTGCCGGATCGACGGCGCGCAGCCCCTCCTGGCGCTTCGCGCCGCGACCGTGCACCTGCACCACCCACTGCGTCGACGGCACGGCCGCCGGCACGAACCACGCGGGCGCGGGGCCGAGCGGCGTCTCGACGAGCACGTTCTCGTACGCGTGGCCGAGCTCCCACGGCCCGAGGTGGTACCAGCCGTTGATGCGTCCGCGCGCGGCACGGTCGAGCCGGCCGAAGTCCACGGCGTCGACCCGACGGCGCACGGTGTGGTCGGTCTCCCCGAGGATCTCGCCGAGCCGGGCATGCCCCGAGTCACGCTCGAACCAGAGCCCGTACCGGCCGCGCATGCGCGTCTCCTCGGAAGCGGCGAGCACGACCTCGCCCCGCGGCAGGTCGACGGACAGGATCCGCACGTCCTCGGTGCGCGTGGTGGGCGGGGTCACCACCCGCCGCGCCATGACCACCGTCGTCACGGCCGCGACCGCCCCGACGGCGGCGGCGAGCAGTCCGATGGCCGTCCCGGCGATCCGCACCCCACTCACCGAGTCCGCTCCTCGACCCATCCCTGCGCCCTCCCCGCGAAGCCGTTGGTTCGTCTGGGCGGCGGTGCGGCGTGCCGTCGCCCTGCGCCCCATCCGAGACTCTAGTCTGCACACGTGCCCGACTCCTCGACGCATCATCCCGCAGAGTTCGAGGCCGCACTCGATGCCGTGCGTGCGGCCTCGCCGCGTACGGAGCTGCGCGTCTCGGAGATCCCCGCGCCGGGCTCGCTCGCCCCCTTCGCCGTCGCCCTGTCGGCGGATGTCGCACCGAGCCGTCACGAGGTCGACTCCGACCTGGGCACGGGTCGCTTCGTCCTGCTCTACGATCCCACGGAGCCCGAGGCCTGGGGCGGCCGCTTCCGCGTCGTGTGCTTCGCGCAGGCCCCCCTCGAGACCGACATCGGACTCGACCCGTTCCTCGCGGACGTCGCCTGGTCGTGGCTCGTCGACGCGCTCGACGCGCGCGGCGCACGGTACATCGCGGCATCCGGCACCGCGACCAAGATCCTCTCGACCGGCTTCGGCGAGCTCGCACGCCAGGGCGACGGCGCCCAGATCGAGGTGCGTGCGTCGTGGACGCCCCTCGATGCCGCCGTCGGCCCGCATGTGGAAGGCTGGGGTGAGTTGTTGTGCATGCTCGCGGGGCTGCCGCCTCGCTCAGAGGGGGTGACCGCCCTGCCCCGACGGAGGACCGACCGTGGATGAATTCCGGGTGATCGAATCGCCCGCCGACTTCGACGACGCGGTCCGGCGCCTCGACGAGGGCGAGGGACCCATCGCGGTGGACGCGGAGCGGGCGAGCGGGTTCCGGTACTCGCAGCGCGCCTATCTCATCCAGATGTATCGCCGGGGTGCGGGCACGTTCCTCTTCGACCCGCCCCAGATCCCCGACTTCTCGCCGCTGCAGCAGGCCATCAGCGGCGACGAGTGGGTGCTGCACGCCGCCAGCCAGGACCTCGCGTGCCTCCGAGAGGTGGGGCTCGATCCCGAGCGCATCTTCGACACCGAGCTGGCGGCGCGACTCCTCGGGATGCCGCGCGTCGGACTCGCGTCGGTGGTCGAGGAGCTGCTCGGGGTGCATCTGGCGAAGGAGCACTCGGCGGCCGACTGGTCGACCCGGCCGCTCCCGCAGGCGTGGTTGACCTACGCCGCGCTCGACGTGGAGCTGCTCGTCGACGTGCGCGACGCGCTCGTGGCGCGGCTCGATGAGGCGGGGAAGACCGGGCTCGCCGAGCAGGAGTTCCAGGCCGTGCTCGACCGCGAGGCCAAGGTGCCTGCCGCTGAGCCGTGGCGCCGGCTCTCGGGCATCCACGGCATCCGGAGCCCGCGGAGCCTCGCGGTCGCCAGGGAGCTGTGGCTCGCCCGCGACGCGCGAGCCTCCGAGCTCGACGTCGCACCCGGACGCATGGTGCCCGACGCAT
>NZ_WJSP02000560.1 GCF_009720255.1 Agromyces humi
CCTCCGCCCCCCGCCGGTGCCTACGGCGCTCCGGCCGCTGCGGTCGACGGCGGCTCGCCGTACGGCGGCGCCCAGCAGACCGCCTATGGTCAGCCCGGCTACGCGGTGCCGGCCTACGGCACGACGGCTCCCGCCAAGTCGACGCCCGTGCTCAGCCTCATCTCGCTGATCGCCGGCATCGTCGGCCTCGTGGGCTTCTTCGTGGTGTTCATCCCCATCGTGGGCGGCATCATGCAGCTGCTCATCCCCGCGGCGGCCGTGGTGCTCGGCTTCCTCGGCCGCAAGAAGGAGCCCGCGGCCAAGGGCATGTGGCTCACCGGCATGATCCTGGGCTTCGTCGGCATCGCGATCGGCCTGCTCTCCATCATCCTGTGGAGCGTCGCCTTCGCGAGCGTGCCCTACTACAGCTACTGAGGCCACTGATGTCCGACCGCGAAGGGGTCCCGCCCGAGGGCGGGGCCCTCTCGCGTTCTCCCGGGCCGACGCCGGTGCCGGAGGATCCCGTTTCCTCTCCGGCCGCTCCCGCTTCCGCATCCGCATCCGCCGCGGCGGGTGACGGCGCGCAGCCGGTGGCCGATGACGCGCTGACGATCGTCCCGCCGGCCGAGCCCACGCTGCGCGCGGACCCGGCGGTGCGCGAGTACGAGGTGCCGTTCGATACCGGCGAGCTGCGGTCGCTGCCGACGGGCCAGCTGCTCGTCGTGCACCGGGCCGAGCTCGCCCGCGTCGCGGATGCCGAGGAGGACGAGGAGCAGCGCCGTGTCTACAGCTGGATCTCGGCGATCCTCGGCGTGATCGGCGCCGCGGCGTCGCTGTTCCTCGGGTGGCTCCTGCCGCTCTCCATCGCGGCCATCGTGTTCGGCGTGCTCGGCCTCCGACGCGAGGAGGAGGGGCGCACGCTCGCCTTCGTGGGCATCGGCACCGGCATCGCGGGCCTCGTCTTCTCGTCGGTGTGGATCGGGTACTACGCGATCGTCTTCGGAGCCCTGCCGCGCTGAGCGGCCCATCGGGCGGGTCTCAGAGGCGTTCAACGAGGAGCACGACGCGTCGTCCCTCCTCGCGGGTCAGCACGATGGTGGCGCTCCGGTCGCCGCGCAGCTTCAGCTTGGTGCGGAGCGCCGCCGGGTCGACGTCGGCGCCTCGCTTCTTGATCTCGAGCGTGCCGATGCCCCGCGCCGCGAGCGCCTGGCGCAGCTGGCGCTCGTCGGAGGGGAGCCGTTCGAGCACCCGGAACCCGCGCGCGAAGGGCGAGTCGAAGGCCGTGTCCGAGGTCAGGTAGGCGATGCCCGGGCTGAGCATCCACGCCCCGTTCGCCCTGGCGAGGTCGCCGATGAGGCGGGCACGGATCACGGCGCCGTCGGGTTCGTAGAGGTAGTCGCCCAGTGGCCCGCTGGGCGCGTCCTCGCTGTCGGCTTCGGCGGTGAGCTCCGCGGCCGCGTCGCCGCGGATCACCAGCGCCGCGCGCCCGATCCCCGGTCGAGCCACCGCCCCCTGCCACACCGCCAACTCCACCACGTCGCCGTCGACGGAGACCCACTGTGCTTCGGAGCCGGCCGGGATGACGTCCCGGTCGGTGCCGGGCCCGAGCTTCACGCCGACGGGCATGCGGGCGGCCAGGCCGAAGGCGAAGTCGAGCGTCGGGGAGTAGTCCGAGGCATCCGAGAGCCGACGGGTGGTGCCCCCGGCCGTCGTTCGGCGGGCAGGGTCGAGCCATGCGCCCCCGATGCCGCCGAGCGGAACCTCCTCGGCGCGGGAGTGGAGCACGCGGGCCCGCGGGAACGGCGTGAGGTTGTAGGCGGCGATCGCCGCGGTGACCTCGTCGGCCTCGGCAGCGGTCACCTCGAGGTCGACGGCC
>NZ_WJSP02000561.1 GCF_009720255.1 Agromyces humi
GAGCTCGGCAAGATCCGGCGCGTCGTCGAGAAGCAGGCCCCGATCAGCGAGGTCCTGCTCGTGCTCGACGCGACGACCGGGCAGAACGGGCTCGCGCAGGCCGAGGCGTTCATCGAGCACGGCGGCGGCGACTCGGACGGGATGTCCAGTGCGGCCGCGTGCCGCCAGGCAGCGCGCCACGCTCGGGTGTCGATGCGCGTGGTCGAGGGTCGGCCCGGCAGGAGGTCGATGCGGGGCGGGGTGGTGCTGCCCGCCGCCTCCGGCGCCGCCATCCCGTCGAGGGGTCGCGAACTGCGGGTCGTGGGCGCTGGAACCCGCAGTTCGCGACCGTTCGATGCGCGCGCGTCGCCGCCGAGGGCACCGGGGGCGTCGGCCGTCGCGGCGCCGCCCGCGGTCCCGGCGACCACGAGCGCCGCCACCCGGGTCGGAGCACCCTGGCGCATGTCGAGGTAGCCCTCGCCGGCGAGCTGCTCGTAGGCGGCGACGACCGCGCTGCGCGACACGGCGAGCTCGGCCGCGAGTGCCCGCGTCGACGGCACCGCATCGCCGGGTCGGAGCACGCCGTCGAGGATGCGTCGGCGGAGTCCCTCGACGAGCTGCACGCCGAGCGGGCGACCGGTGTCGCGGTCGATCTCGGGGATGGGTCCGTCCACGACGCCATCGCCTCCAAACTGGTCTGCTCGATGCAGCGAGAACTGGACTGCATCGCCGACCAGTCTAGCGGCGAGACTCGCAACGTGACCATGACGAACACCTCCTCGCCCCGCCGTATCCGCCGCATGCCCGAACGCCAGACGACCGACCGCGACGCCCTGTTCGCGCTCCTCGACCAGGAGCTCGTGGGACATCTCGCCGCGGTCGCCGACGGCACGCCGCTGGTCGTGCCCATGGGCTTCGCCCGCGACGGCGATCACCTGCTCCTGCACGGCTCCACGGGTGGCGGGTTCGCGCTGCGCGCCGCCGCCGAGGGAGCCAACGTGGCGTTCGCCGTGACGTCCCTCGACGGCCTCGTCTTTGCGCGCTCCCTCTTCGACAGCTCGATGAACTACCGCAGCGCCGTCGTCTACGGCGTGCTCGAGCCCGTCGACGACGAGCGAGCGGATGCCGCGCTGCTGGCGCTCTCCGAACGGCTCATGCCGGGCCGCCCCGCCGAGGTGCGCGCCACCACCCGGAAGGAGCGGGCCGCGACCCGCGTGCTGCGGCTCGCCCTCGACGACGTGGTCATGAAGGTGCGCGCCGCCGGGGCATCCGAGTCTCCCGAGGATGGCGAGGACCACACGGGCTGGGCCGGCGTCGTACCGCTTCGACGCGCCTGGGGGACTCCCGAGCCGTCGGCGCTGACGCCCGTCGGCACTCCGGTGCCCGGCTCGGTGGCTGCCCTGACGACCCGGCCCTGACGACCCGGCCTGCGAGGGCCATCCGCTTCGCTCAGTGAAAGGAGGTGCGAGATGTTCGCCACCATGATCATGCTCGGACTGTTCGCCGCTGCGGCGGCCACGGCCTCGATCGTGCAGTTCCGCCGTGACGGCTACCGCCGCATGCCCACCCGCCGCGCCGCCTGAGGCGGCCGAGTGCCGGTCCTGAGGCGGCCGGCCCCCTGCGCCCAGAGGAAATAGGGCGATCGCCCGATGGGGCCCCACCGCCTTAGCGAGCACGCTGAAGGCATCCGATCGAACAGGTCGGTTCGACATCAGGAGGAATCCTGCAGCTCTCGGCTGACTACATCGCATTGGGCGCACACCAGGCCGACGTGCGGCGTGCCGAGCAGGAGATCCAGCTGCGGATGGCCGCGGCGGAGCGCGTCTCGGACGGCGCGGGGGCGTCGTCCGAGCCGGTCGCCCGGCGCCG
>NZ_WJSP02000562.1 GCF_009720255.1 Agromyces humi
CGCCGCGCACCGCGCCCGAGCCGCAGAGCAGGATGCGCGGATGCCGCGTCGCCACGCCCCATCGCTCCGCCGGCGTGGGGAGCGCGACGCCATCCTCGGCCCACGGCCACGACAGCGGGCCGTGGAAGATGTTGCCGCCGGGCATGCGGAGCGCCTCCTCGAGGTCGAGGGTGGTCTTCGTCTCGATGCAGGGGCGGCCGGCGGCATCCGTCGCGATCACGTCGGCGATCGGCTCGGCCAGCACCGAGTCCAGCGAGGCGAGCACGGCGGCCTGCAGGCGTTCGCGCAGCTCGTCGTTGGAGAACCGCTCGAGCAGCCGGTGCGGCACGTGCAGGCCGAACACCGTGAGGGTGTGGGCGCCCGACGCCGCGAGCTCGGGCGAGAGGATCGACGGGTCGCTCAGGGTGTGGCAGTAGACCTCGCAGGGCAGGGGCGAGGGGATGCCGCCGCGTGACGCCGTGGCGAAGGCCGCGTCGAGCTGCGACTCGAGCTCGTTGATGTGGAAGGTGCCCGCGAACGCGGCCTCGGGTGCGACCTCGGAGTCGCGGAGGCGTGGCAGCCGGGTCAGCAGGAGGTTGACCTTGACCTGGGCGCCCTCGGGCTCGGCGAGGCGGCGCAGCCGCTCCCGCACGACGGGTGGCACCGGCAGCGGGTCGTTCGGGCGGAACGCCGGCTGGTCGCGCGGGGCGACCGTGGAGGCGGCGGCGGCGGCGTCGGTGGCGGTGGCGGTCGCGGCGGCGTCGGCGCGGCGCGTCGCGGCATCCGTCGCCCCCGCAGCGAGGAGGCGGTCGAGCACGACGGGCGCGACGTTGGCGAGCAGGACCTCGGCCTCGACGACGTGCTCGACGCCGTCGCGCACGTAGCGGACCCGGCTGGCCGGGTCGACCGCGAGCACCTCGGCGTCCGTCACCAGCTCGGCGCCGGCCCCACGCGCGGCCCGGGCGAGCTCGCCCGTCACCGAGCCCATGCCGCCGATCGGCACGTCCCAGTCGCCGGTGCCGCCGCCGATCACGTGGTACAGGAAGCACCGGTTGGCGTCGAGCGAGGGGTCGTCGAGATCGGTGAAGGTGCCGATCAGTCCGTCGGTCGCGACGACGCCGCGCACGAGGTCGCTCGCGAACCGCTCATCGATCGAGCGGCCGAGCGGCTGCTCGACGAGCGACTCCCAGGCCTCGTCGTCGCCGACCAGCTCGCGCACCTCGGCGCGGGTGAGCAGCGGCTCGGTGAGCGTGGGGAAGAGGCGTTCCGCGATCCGGCCGGTCTGGTCGGAGAAGGCGTTCCAGGCGTCGGCGTCGGCCGTGGCGCCGACGCGGGCGAACGCGGCAGCGGATGCCTCGGGGGTCGCCTCGCGGTCGACGAGCAGGCCGCGCGTCGGGTCGGCCGGGTCTGGCGTGTACGACGAGTAGCGGCGCCGCACCAGCCGCACGTCGAGGCCGAGGTCGTCGATGATGCGCTGCGGCAGCAGGCTCACGAGGTAGGAGTAGCGCGACAGCAGTGCGTCGACCCCGTCGAACGCCTGCGCCGACACGGCGGCGCCACCGAGGTGGTCGTCACGCTCGAGGAGCAGCACGGAGCGTCCGGCGCGGGCGAGGTAGGCGGCGGCGGTGAGGCCGTTGTGTCCGCCGCCGAGGATCACGACGTCGTGGGGCATCCCACGAGCGTACGTGATGGGGGCGAGGGCGAGCGGCTGCGGCATCCGCTCGCCCTCTGTGCTCGAGTGGGCGAAGTCGGCGGCTCCATGGCGGAGAACCAGCCGACTTCGCCCACTCGGTGAAGCCGGGGCAGGCGCGCGACTCAGGCCGCCCGGCGCATCGCCCGCACGCCGAGCCCGAGGCCGATCGCGCAGG
>NZ_WJSP02000563.1 GCF_009720255.1 Agromyces humi
GCGAGGGCGGAGCGCCCGCCGACGAGCCGTCGAGCGTGCGCCGCCGCACCCGCCGCCGGAGTGGCGAGGAGGGGCGCCCGACCGCAGACGAACCGAGCAACACGGTCGTCAAGGTGCGCAAGCCCCGCGAGCCCGAGCTCATCACGGAGCCGCAGAAGGTCAAGGGCTCCACCCGGCTCGAGGCGAAGAAGCAGCGCCGACGCGACGGTCGCGACGCCGGCCGCCGCCGCGCCGTGATCACCGAGGCGGAGTTCCTCGCCCGCCGCGAGTCGGTCGACCGCCAGATGGTCGTCCGGGAGAAGGGCGGCCGGATCCAGATCGGCGTCCTCGAGGACGGCGTGCTCGTCGAGCACTACGTCGCCCGCAACCAGGAGGCGTCGCTCATCGGCAACGTGTACCTCGGTCGCGTGCAGAACGTGCTGCCCAGCATGGAGGCCGCATTCGTCGACATCGGGCGGGGCCGCAACGCCGTGCTGTACTCGGGCGAGGTCGACTGGGACGCCGCCGCCGAGAACGGCGAGAAGAACCAGCCCCGTCGCATCGAGCTGGCGCTGAAGCCGGGCGACCGCGTGCTCGTGCAGGTCACGAAGGACCCGGTGGGCCACAAGGGCGCCAGGCTCACCAGCCAGGTCTCGCTGCCCGGCCGCTACCTCGTGTACGTGCCCAACGGCTCGATGAACGGGATCAGCCGCAAGCTTCCCGACACCGAGCGGGCGCGCCTGAAGAAGATCCTGAAGGACGTGCTGCCCGACAACGTCGGCGTCATCGTCCGCACCGCGGCCGAAGGTGCCACCGAGGAGCAGCTCACGCTCGACGTGAACCGCCTCATCGCCCAGTGGGCCGACATCTCGACCCAGCTCGAGAAGGTGCAGGCGCCCGCGCTCCTGCACTCCGAGCCCGACCTGCTCATCAAGATCGTCCGCGACGTCTTCAACGAGGACTTCCAGAAGATGATCATCGCCGGCGACGAGGCGCGCGAGACGATCGAGCGCTACCTGCGCGCCGTCGCGCCCGACCTCCTCGAGCGCGTCGAGGCCTTCACGGGCGAGCGCGACGCGTTCGACGAGTTCCGCATCTCGGAGCAGATCGAGAAGGCGCTCGACCGCAAGGTATGGCTGCCCTCCGGCGGTTCGCTCGTCATCGACCGCACCGAGGCCATGACGGTCGTCGACGTCAACACCGGCAAGTTCGTCGGCTCCGGCGGCAACCTCGAGGAGACCGTCACGAAGAACAACCTCGAGGCGGCCGAGGAGATCGTCCGGCAGCTGCGGCTGCGCGACATCGGCGGCATCATCGTGGTGGACTTCATCGACATGGTGCTCGAGTCCAACCGCGACCTCGTGCTGCGACGTCTCGTCGAATGCCTGTCACGCGACCGCACCAAGCACCAGGTCGCCGAGGTCACCTCCCTCGGCCTCGTGCAGATGACGCGCAAGAAGCTCGGTCTCGGGCTGCTCGAGTCGTTCTCCGAGCCCTGCGAGGTCTGCGCGGGCCGCGGCATCATCGTGCACCACGAGCCGATCGTGAAGCATCGTTCCCCCCAGCAGGTGGAGCGTGGCGGACGCAGCCGCGGTCGCGGCGGCAACGGCAACGGCAGCGGCAGCGGCGGCAACCAGGCCCCTGCGCCCGCGTCCACGGAGCCCAAGGCCCACACCGGCACCCACGCGATCACGGAGGACGTGAAGCACGCCCTCGCGCAGATCGCGGCGTCGACGATCCCGCACCCCGAGCACAAGCCGGCCGATGCGGATGTCGCGGCCGACGACGTCGCCGCGGTCGCCGGCTTCGGCATCGTGTCGGAGGGTGGTACGACGCGAACCCGGCCGTGTGGAGTG
>NZ_WJSP02000564.1 GCF_009720255.1 Agromyces humi
TACGCCGCGGCTGCCCGCGTCGCCGCAGCTGCCGCCCGGTGAACCACCTGATCGACGCCGCGGCCGGCGGCCCCGAGCATCGGCGCGGCACGACCACCGTCACCGTCACCGGTGCCGACGGGGCGCCGCTCGCCGACACCGACGTGGTCGTCGAGCAGCTCAGGCATGCGTTCGGCTTCGGCAACATCGGCTTCGACCTCGTGCCGATGGCCAACGGCCGGGCCGCACCCGGTGACGAGGAGCTCGCCGCCTGCCTGGTCGAGCTCTTCAACGTCGCCACGCTGCCGTTCTACTGGCGCGACACCGAGCCGGAAGCCGGCCGGCCGCGAACCGCCGAGCTGCGCCGCACCGCCGACTGGCTTCGGGAGCGCGGAGTGGCCGTGAAGGGACATCCGCTCGCCTGGCACACCCTCGCGCCCGAGTGGCTGCTCGACCGCCCGCTCGACGAGGTGGAGACCGCCCTGCGCGGGCGCATCCGCCGCGAGGTCGGCGAGTTCGCCGGGCTGATCGACACGTGGGACGCGATCAACGAGGTCGTGATCATGCCGGTCTTCGAGGCCGAGGACAACGCGATCACGCCCCTCGCACGGGTGCGGGGGCGCATCCACCTGATCCGCCTCGCGTTCGAGGAGGCGCGTGCCGCCAACCCCGCGGCGACGCTCCTGCTCAACGACTTCGACCTCTCGAGCGCCTACGAGTGCCTCATCGAGGGCGTGCTCGAGGCCGGCATCCGCATCGACGCCATCGGGCTGCAGACCCACATGCACCAGGGCTTCCGCGGCGAGGAGGCGCTCGTCGCGATCGCCGACCGGTTCGCGCGCTACGGGGTGCCGCTGCACTTCACCGAGACGTCGCTCGTCTCGGGCGACCTCATGCCTCCGCACATCGAGGACCTCAACGACTGGCAGGTCGACGAGTGGCCGTCGACGCCCGAGGGTGAGGCCCGCCAGGCCGAGGAGCTCGAACGCCACTACCGAACGCTCGTCGGGCACCCCGCGGTCGAGGCCATCACGTACTGGGGCATCACCGACCGCGGCGCCTGGCTCAACGCGCCCATCGGACTGCTCCGTGCCGACGGCACGCCGAAGCCGTCGTACGACGCGCTGCTCGGGCTCGTGAAGGGCGAGTGGTGGCTTCCGCCGACGACGGTGCGAACGGATGCCGCGGGGCGCGTCTCCGTACGCGGATTCGCGGGCGAGTATGCGGTGTGCGGCAGGCCCTGGGCCGAGCGGATGCCGCGCCGGCGAAGTTCTCCGTCGTCAGGGGCGCCTCCGGCGGGACATCCGTCACCCTGCCCTGAGCTCGCGTTCCCGGCGTGCCGGGGCTCCCCCCGGCGCATGCCGCGCCGACCCACACCCGTCGGCGTAGCATTGAGCCGAGACGTCGCCCGTTGACGGCGCCCCGGATGCTCATGAGCGAGGGAGCGATGATGTCCGAACCGCACGACGCGAACGCCGAGGACGAGACCGACGTGCCCGACCAGCTCGATCAGCCCCACCGGCACTCCGAGCCCGAGACCGCCACGGATCGGCTCGAGGGACAGTACACCGAGGTCGGCGGGCAGCCGGCGCACGAGCGCACCGTCGCAGGTGAGTACACCCGCACGGACGGCCAGCCCGACGAGGAGCCCACGGTGGGCGACTACACCTCGACCGATCGGCACCCCGAGACGCATGATCCGACGGAGCGGCACGGCAAGTTCTGGCGCACGGAGCCGCCGAAGCCGCATCCCGGACCGCACCACGCCGAGGAGCACGCGCCCGACTGATCGGCTGACGCCGCTCCGGGTCGCGGGTCAGGCCGGACGGCCGGCCTCCGTGCGGGCGAGCGCGGC
>NZ_WJSP02000565.1 GCF_009720255.1 Agromyces humi
GTCGTCAACACCCTGCCAACGCCGCCGACGCCCCGGCCAAGCTGTCCGTGCTCCACGGCGTGCCTCGCGGCCCAGGCGCTCGGACGTCTCGCTGATGCCCCGGCGGTTGGAGCCCAGTCCGTGGACGACGCGCACCCGGTGGCCGGCGGTGTTGAGCGCGTCGCCGAGCGGCCGCAGGAAGGTCCAGTGCTCGTAGATGCCGGGGAGCAGGATGACCTCGGGCAGCTCCCGGGATCCCGATGCCCACGCCCGCGGCGACGGGCGCAGGCGCCCCAGCCCCCACGGCGGCTGGAGCACGGCGAGCTGCCGAGCGCCGGCGTACACGTAGTCGGTGGCCCACCACCAGCCCCGCACGATCGCCGGCGGCAGGTCGGGCTCGGCGGGCGTGCGCACCTCGTCGCCCACGCGGTCGCCGTGCGCGTGCGCCGCGACGAGCATGGCCACCTGCTCGCCCGCGGTCACCATGGTCTCGTGTCCGCGTCCGGGCACCTCGACGTAGCGTGCGTGCGGCACGAGCCGCGCCACCTCCTGCGCCCACGCCCGCGGCGAGATGCGGTCGTCCTCGCCGCGGATCACGAGCGTCGGCCGCGCGACATCCGGAAGCGTCTCCTCGAGGTGGTGGTCGAGCATCTGGCCGAGCTTCGCGAAGTACCACCGCGGGCCGGCCTGCAGGTAGGTGAAGACCGAGAGGCCCATGACCTTGGGCTTGGTGATCGACTCGTCCTGCAGCAGCCGCAGCGCCTGCATGCCCACGCTGCGCTCGCGCGGGTTCACGGTCGGCGCGATGAGCACCACGCTCGCGACCCGCTCGGGGTGGCGGGCGGCCGCCTCCGCGACGATCTGCGTTCCCATCGAGTGGCCGACGAGCACCACGTCGTGCAGGTCCTCGGCGTCGAGCAGCGCGGCGAGGTAGTCGCCCGACGCGCGCATCGACAGCGGCTCGTCGGGCTCGGGCGCCTCGCCGAACCCCGGCAGGTCGAGCGCCAGCACCCGCCCGTCGCGCGCGAGGGCGTCGGCGAGGCCCGAGAAGTAGCGGTGTCCCATGCCGATGCCGTGCACCAGCACGTAGCACGGCCCGGCGCCGGTGCCCGACTCGGTGATCACCGTCACGCCGTCGCCGCGACGGAACTCGCGAGTCACCGACATGAGCGGCAGTCTACGAGGCGTCGCCGAACGTCGCGTGAACCGCGCAGCGGCTGCTCGGATGACGCGGTCCGACCGTACCGTGCGTCCCCTCAGTCGATGAGGTCGGATGCCGCGAGCAGGCGCAGCACCTCGACGCCGGCCGGCGGGCAGCGATGGGCGTCGGCGGTGGTCACCCAGTGCAGGGCGCCCACCTCCGCGGATGCGGCGGGCGCGGCATCCGTCTCGGCGCGGAAGACCCGCATGCGCACCAGCCGGCCCTCGGGCTCGCCGTGCGCCTGCACGACCACCTCGAAGAGCTCGTCGAGCGACGCGGGGTCGAGCTCGAGCGCGACCTCCTCGAACGCCTCACGTGCGGCGGCCTCGGCGGCGGTCTCGCCCGCGTCGATCTTGCCGCCAGGCATGTAGTGCACGTCGCGGCCGCGCGCGGTGACCATGAGCACCCGGCGGTCGCGCACCAGTGCGATGGCGGCGACGAGGAGGTCGGGGAGCTGCGGCATCCCCTCCACCCTAGGCGGGCCCACCGCTACGCTGGCTCGCAGTCCCGATCGCGAAGGAGCGGCCCATGACCGAGGCGAACCGCGGCTACGCGCGCGCCGTGCAGTCCGACGTGTACCGCGCGGGCGTGAGCGGCACGAAGCCCGCCGTGCCCGTCGACGTGGCCGCGCTCGAGCTGGCCGCGCGCAAGG
>NZ_WJSP02000566.1 GCF_009720255.1 Agromyces humi
GCGGTCGCCGGATCGAGCTCCGCGACGGCGATGCCGCCGACGGGCACGGACACGACCGCCGTGCGGCGTGGAAGGGCGACGATGCGCACCCGCCAGCGACGCTCGCCCGCGGCATCCGTCGCCATGCGCCGCTCGAGCTCCTCGACGAACGCCGCGAGGTCGAAGTCGCCGACGGGCGCCTCGGCCACGTCGAAGCGCAGCTCGTCGTCGCAGAACTCCCACGCATTGATGAGCTGTCCGAACAGCTCCCGCCCATGGATGCGGTTGAGGAGCTTCGGCAGCTCGGCAGTCGTCAGGACCTCGTCGCCGAGCACCTCGGGCAGGGCGCCCAGGAGTTGCACGCCGCTGCCGAGCGTGAGGCGCTCGGGGTCGTGCAGGCGGATCTCGACGTGGGCCCGCCTGCGGAACCCGGTCGGGTTGGCGACGACGTGGCGATCGGGGGTGACGGATGCCGCGAGCCGCTCCATCGTGCGCAGGATGACGCCCCGCGCGACGTGCCCGGCGGTGGCGAGGCGGCCCTCGACCTCGGCGGCGGTCGCGTCGACGCCGCATCCGGTGACGGAGTCGTGGGCGGTGCTCTCGACCAGTCGATACCAGGCGGTGTCGAAGAACGCGCGGTGGTCGTCGGCGCCGAACGCGGCGTCGAGGCGCTCGGCGGTCGAAAGGCGCCGCTCGGCGTCGGTCATCGTCTGCTTGAGGTTGGTGCGAACGGAGAACACGCCGGGGAGCAGGTTGCCGCGCGCGTGCGAGCGCAGTTCGCCCGCGACCGCGGGCCAGCCCGCCAGAGCCTCCTCGTCGCCGGCGCGCCACTCGGGGGCGACGTGGTCGAGGTAGCCGTCGACGGTCGCGATGGAGAGCTCGATCTGCCCGCGACCCGCGACCGCCTCGACCGTGGGCACGAGGTCGGCGGGCGGGGCGCTGTGGTCGGTGCCGAGCATGCCGAGGATCGCGTCCGACCCGTACCACTCGGCGATCGACTGGCCGTACTCGGCGACCAGCGCCTCGAGTTGGCCCGGCAGCGCGAACAGGTCGAGGGCGTTCCCGTACCCGTCGAGGAGGTACTCGGTGCGCACGGTCGACCCGTCGGGGGCGGTCCAGGCGAACGCGTGACGACGAACCCGGCCGGGAACGCCGCGCCACAGCATCGCATCGCGGAGGCCGAACCCGCGCAGGATCTGCGGCATCTGCGCGGCGTGGCCGAACATGTCGGGCAAGTAGCCCGTGCGCATCTCGCGGCCGAGGCGCCGGGTCGAGCGGAGTCCCAGCTCGAGGTTGCGCACGATGGTCTCGCCGTCGCACAGGAACTCGTCGAGCAGGATGAGGAACGGCCCGACCGCGAGCTGCCCCCGCTCGATCGCCGCCACGACACGGTCGCGCTGCTCGGGGCGGATCTCGAGGTAGTCGTCGATCGCCGCGGCCTGGCCGTCGAGCGTGAACCGGTAGGCCGGATGCTCCTCCAGCGTGTCGAGGAGCCGGTCGACCATGTGCACGAGCCGAAGCCGGAACACGTCGTGCGGCTCGTACCACTCCCGGTCCCAGTGGGTGTGCGGCACGATCACGAGTTCGTCTGGGGCATCCATGTGTCGCTGGTCTCCTTCGTGGAGGTGGTCGAGGGGTCGGACGGGGTGGCGGGAGGCGGTGGGGCGGGAGACGGCGGGGCGGGAGACGGCGGGGCGGCGGCTCGGGGTCGGTGGGGCGGCGGCTCGGGCTGTTCGTCGAGCACTTCCAGACGTACAACACGGTCTGGAACGGGGAGCGCGGCACCACGGTGCTCTACCAGAACGAGCTGCCGTACGACCCGCCCACCCAGCCGGACTGGACCCAGCCCGAC
>NZ_WJSP02000567.1 GCF_009720255.1 Agromyces humi
GCGCACCCTGTCGGGCGGCCAGCGGCAGCGCGTGGCGATCGCCCGGGCGCTCGCCATCGAGCCCGACGTGCTCGTGATGGACGAGGCGACGAGCGCGCTCGACGTCTCGGTGCAGGCGCAGGTGCTCGACCTCCTGGCGGCGATCCGCTGCGAGCGGGGCCTGACCGTGCTGTTCATCAGCCACGACCTCGCCGTGGTGCGCCGGGTCTGCGAGCAGACGGTGGTGATGCGCGCCGGCGAGATCGTGGAGCGCGGCGAGACGGCGTCGCTGCTGGCCGCGCCGCGGCATCCGTACACCCGACTCCTGATCGACTCGGTGCCGAGGCCCGGCTGGGACCTCCACGCACTCGCGTCCGCCGAGCCGCCGCGTGCGGCATCCGAACGCCCAGCGGGGGTCACCGCGTGAGGGCGGCCCCGGGCCGGACGTTCACTCCCAGTTGTCGACGGGCGTCGTCTCGTCGAGGGGGTCGCCCTCGCTCGCGCTGGTGACCTTCGTGCCGTCCTCGGCGGCCTGCCGGTCGGCCTCGGAGGAGTCGACGCGGGCGTCGTCGACGTCGGGGTCGAGCGGCCGGGGGTCCCGGTCGGCGTCGAACGGCTCCTCCAGTGGGTCCACGAAGTCGGTCATGGTCGTTCCTTCCTCTCGTCGCGATCGCGGCTCACTCGCGGGCGCCCCTGAGGTCCCGGATCTCCTGGACCTCCTCGGGGCTGAGCTCGACGTCGCCCGCGTCGTCGGGGCCTCCGGTGCCCGGCACCGCCCGGACCCGCGAGGCGTCGATGTCGTCGTCGATGCCATCGGGCAGCGGGTCGGCCTGCTTGGCTGCCGTCTCCGTCTCGCTGCCCGGGCTGTAGCTCACGTCCTTGCGGGTCTGCTCGGCATCGGTCAGTGGCGCGGCGTCGCCGGCTCCCGCTTCGGGGTTCGGGCGCGCGCCCGTCTCGTCTGGCGTGCTCATGGCCGCGAGCCTAGGTCGGCCGCCGCGGGGTCGTCAGGCCCTTGACACCGGCGCGCAGCACGGGGACGCCCGGGGAGGCACGGGCTGGTCAGCGCCGGAAGCGAGTGTCGGAGGGTGCTCGCTAGGGTGGGAACCACCACCACGATCAGGGGGATCATCCATGCAACGAATCATGACGTCCACCGCGCTGGTCTTCGCCGGCGCACTGCTGCTCGCCGGCTGTGCGGCCGGCGGTGGCGGAGCCTCGTCGAGTGCCGACGAGTGCGACACGGTGAAGTCCGAAGTCCGCGACATCTCGAACGGTGCGCAGAACGCGCTCGCCGCCGGCGGCGACCCGAGCGAGACGCAGGCGACGCTCGAGGGCTACAGCGACCGGGTCGACACGCTCGGCGAAGACACGTCCGACGCCGTGAGCGACGAGCTCGAGAAGCTCGCCGAGGCGCTCGACGACGCGGCCGAGTTCGCCGCGACGCTGCCGTCCGATCCTGACGCCGAGGTCGACGCCGACGCGGTCGCCGAGCAGCAGACCGCGATCCAGGATGCGGCTTCGGGCGTCAACGACGCCTGCAGCGCCGACTGACGACGCAGCAGCACGAGCGCGGGGCGCGGCATCCGATCAGCGGATGTCGCGCCCCGCGCTCGTCCGCCCCATGGGTTCGATCCCCCTGAAACCGGCGAAGCGCAACCCCCGTCCGAGTCGACGCGCCGGTCCTTATGCTGCACCCATGCAACGAATCACCACTTCCGCGGCACCCTGAGCGACGTTCGTGACCCGGGTCTCCCCGGTCCATCTGCCCACCCGCAGCCATGCTTCCGGCGTTCCAAGGTCTGCTGACATGACACCCCTCCCCCGGGGTCAACTTGGCGCCCCGCCCCG
>NZ_WJSP02000568.1 GCF_009720255.1 Agromyces humi
TCCGTGATCAAGCAGAAGAAGGAGACCGCGCCGATCTCGGTCGTCGTGGCGTCCACCGGACCGCAGCCGACGGGCACCGTGCAGGCCGTGATCGACGGAGAAGTCGTCGACTCCGCCCAGCTCGTCGATCGCGGCACCCGCTTCGGTCAGCGTCCGCTTCGCACTCAGTTGATCTTCACGACGGCACCCTTGACCGTCGTGGCGCCGCTCGCCGACAGCTCGGCGGTGCCTTACCTGCGCGAGCTCGCCCAGGGCATCCATCCGCCGGTGCTGAGCGACAACGGGCTCGTGGCGGCCGTCGAGTCGGGCGTGGCGCGGTATCCGATCCCGCTGTCGGTCGAGGCCGATGCTGCGGTTCGGGCCGAGCGCTATCCCGACGAGGTCGAGACGACCGCGTACTACGTGGTGCGCGAGGCCCTTGCCAACACCGCGAAGCACGCCGACGCGACGCACGCCTCGGTGGCGCTCGCGCGATCGAACGGGCACCTGCGCATCTCGATCACCGACGACGGCCGCGGCCTCGGCACGGTGTCGCCCGCGTCGGCGTCGGGCGGAGGGCTGGCGAACATCCGCGACCGCGTGGCGGCCCTGCGCGGCACGGTGCGGGTGTCGGCGGCCGAGCCGTCGGGAACGGGCACGACCGTGCTGGTGGACCTGCCCGTGAACGGGATCCCCGGCACCTCCTCCGCAGCCGATGGTGATCCCGTTGGATGACTCGGGCGTGCTGCGCGTCGTCATCGCCGAGGACAACTACCTCGTGCGGGAGGGGCTCCGGCGCCTGCTCGAGGACTCCGGCGAAGTCGACGTGGTCGCCTCGGTGGGCAACGGCGTCGAGCTGCTCGACGCGGTGCGGCGACTCGCGCCCGACGCCGTGCTCACCGACATCCGGATGCCGCCCGGCCACCACATGGAGGGGATCGAAGCCGCGCACGCGATCCGCGCCGCGTCCCCGGCGACCGGCGTAGTCGTGCTGTCGCAGCACGCCGACGAGAGCTACGCGCTCGCCCTCTTCGATGACGGCTCGGCCGGACTCGGCTACCTGCTGAAAGACCGGATCGGCGACCTCGAGGACCTCGTGCACGCGCTCCGCGAGGTGTGCGCCGGCGGTTCGGTGATCGACCCGCAGATCGTCGACACCCTGGTTCGGCGGCGCAGTGCCGCCGGCGCATCGAGCCCACTGGCTGCGCTCTCGCCGCGGGAGCTCGAGGTGCTTCGGGAGATGGCGGCGGGCAAGACCAACGCGGGCATCGAACAGGCGCTGTTCCTGTCGTCGTCGACGGTCGAGAAGCACGTGAACGCGATCTTCACGAAGTTGCGGCTGCCCGAGTCGGGCGTGCATCGGCGGGTCGCCGCGGTGCTGGCCTTCCTCCAGAGCACGGGCGCCTGACCCGTCGGCGCCGATCCCTCACAGCGCGACGCTGCTGAGCACCTCGGTGGCGGCGATCTTCAGCACGCCGCCCTCGTCCACGAGGCGGTAGGCCGTCACCTCCTGCACCACGGCGCCGTCGGTGAACGTGTAGGTGAGCGTCGCCTGGCCCTGGTCCGGGGCGGTGGCCGTCACGTCGGAGATCTGCAGGGCGGCGACGGCGGACCAGAACTCCTCGTAGGCCGCCCGCCCGCCGACGTGGTTCTCCTGGTAGTCGGCCGTCATCATCGTCCACGCGGTGTCGAGATCGGCGGGCACCAGGCCGTAGTAGGTGTTGAGGGTCTCGACGACCCGCTGCTCGGGCGTCGCGGGCTGCGGCGAGGGTGTCGGCGTCGGCTCGGGCGTCGGCTCGGCGGACGGGCTTGGACCCGGCTCTTGCGCGGGTTGCGGCTCGGGCTG
>NZ_WJSP02000569.1 GCF_009720255.1 Agromyces humi
CCCGCCTCGGCGAGCATGGCGGCGGCGTCGGGGTCGTCGGGGTCGAGCCGCTCGTTCGGCACGCCGCTTCGAGCGAGCCGGTTCTGCAGCACGTGCGTGCGCGGCTGCGCGTCGTCGCCGATGACGGTGAACGACCGGTGGCGCTTGCCGGCGGTCGCCTCCCACTCCCGCAGGAAGTCGGTGATCGCCCGGTGGAACGACTCGTCGGGGGAGTGCACCGGGCGCACGACGTAGTAGTCGATCTGCACGCGCGACATGAGCCGGAGCACGGCGTCGGAGGTCGCGGCATCCGCCCACGCGCCCCACTCGATCACGAGGCCGCGGCGCACGTCGGGGAACCGGCGTCGCGCCGCTGCGAAGACCGTCTCGTGGTCGTCGACCGGCGAGGCGTCGTCGGAGAGCACGAGGGCGAGGGTCCCGCCCTCGGCGGCGAGCGCCTCGATCGCCTCGACGGCGGCGGCCGCGCCGTCGGCGTCGACGATGCGGTAGTCGTCGGCGTAGCGCCGGCGGAGCGGCTCGAGCAGGGACGCACGCATCCCGTCGTCGGCCGTGGCGACGAGGATCACGGGCGGCCCAGCCGCCGGTGCCCGAGCATCCATGCGACTCCCTCGGAGCATCAGGAAGGCGACGGTCGGTCGCCACGGCGCGAGTGTACCGCCGGGCCCGGGCGGGCCGCCAGCGTCCACGCCCGACGGGCTCGCGCCGTGCGCATGCGCCCTCGCGCTTCGACCGGGCTATTTACAGGCGGATGCCGGGAGGAAGAGACTCGGAGCATGAGCCCGGCTGATCGGCCGATCCGCACCCCTGACCAGCGCCTCCGCGTGTTCGTGAGCTCGACGCTCCGCGAGCTGGCGCCTGAGCGTCGTGCGGTGCGCGCCGCCGTCGAGCAACTGGGCCTCGCCCCCGTCATGTTCGAGCTCGGCGCCCGGCCGCATCCGCCCCGCGACCTCTACCGCGCCTACCTCGCCCAGAGCGACATCTTCGTGGGACTCTACGGCGAGCAGTACGGGTGGGTCGCCCCGGGCGAGGAATTGTCGGGGCTCGAGGACGAGTACCGTCTCGCACCGCCAGAGCTGCCCAAGCTCGTCTACGTGCGGGAGGGCGGCACCCGCGAGCCCCGGCTCCTGGACCTGCTCGACCGCGTGAAGGCCGACGATCGCGTCTCGTACGCCTACTTCACCGACCCCGAGCAGCTCGCCGAGCTGGTGCGTGCCGATCTCGCGACCCTCCTCGCCGAGCGCTTCACGAGCGCGACGGCTGCCGTCGCCGAGACGGCGGACCCGGTGGAGCGCAGCGCCACGCTGCCGTCGGCGCTCACCGCCCTGATCGGGCGCGAACGCGAGCTCGAGGCGGTCGTCGACCTGCTCTCCGACGACGACGTGCGGCTCGTCACGCTCACGGGCCCGGGCGGCATCGGCAAGAGCCGGCTCTCCCTCGACGCCGCGAACCGCGTGCGCGATCGCTTCACCGGCGGCGTCGCGTTCGTCGACCTCGCACCGGTGACCGACCCTGCGCAGGTCGCGGTTGCGATCGCGAACGCGCTCGGCGTCATCGACGTGGGCGACGGCACCCTCGACGAGAAGCTGCGCATGGCGGTGCGCGACCGGCGCATGCTGCTCCTCCTCGACAATGTCGAGCAGGTCGTCGAGGCTGCGCCGACGATCCGATCGAGCAGATGGGCGCGCCGGCCGAGCTGTACGAGCTCCCGCGCACGGTGTTCGTGGCCAACTTCCTCGGGCAGTCGAACCTCTTCACGGGCGAGGTGGTGGACACCACGAGCACGGCGCTCAC
>NZ_WJSP02000057.1 GCF_009720255.1 Agromyces humi
CGACCTGCTGGCGCACCCGCCGCAGGGCGCGTAGACGCGGCGGTCAGCTGCGGCGCAGCAGCACGAGCAGCGCCCACAGCAGCACCGCCCCGCCCAGGTAGGCGGCGAGGTCCATCGCGTCGAATGCGCTGCCGAAGAGGAGCCTCGACACCGGCGCGGCGTCGACGATCGCCGCCGGGACGGGGGTGAGCTGCAGCAGCTCGATCGCCACGGCGAGCGCCAGGGCGATGGCCGTGGTCACGATCGGCGAGAGCCGCGGCCACAGGAGCACGGTGAGCAGGCCGAAGAAGACGACGTAGAGCATGCTGCCGAGCACGTCGATGAGGGGCGTGCGATCGAGCAGCTGCAGGGCGAGGCCCAGTGCGAGGCATCCGGATGCCGCGACGACGGCGAGCACGCGGAGGCGCGCCGCTGTGGCGGGTGTGGTCGGCTGCGGCATCCGATCAGTGAAGCACACGCCGTCGATCTCGCTTCGGCAACGATCCGGCATCGCTCCGGCAACGATGTGCCCCGTTCGGGGTGTCTCACGGGAAGGAGGCGGAATCATGGCTCGTGCGGTCGGCGGCGTTCGTCGACCGCTCGATGACGGCAGCGGGGAGGTTGGGCACATGGCGTCGATGTCGTCCACCGACCGGGCGTGGGTTCCCACGGTCGCGACCGCACTGGTGTTCTGGATGCTGCTCGTCGGCGCCGCACTCATGCCCGAGGTCTGCGCGGCCGTCGACCCGACCGCGGCCGCGACGGCGTGCGTGTCGGGCGCACGTGGGACTGCGGCCATGACCGGCGGCATCCTGGTGCTCGCGGCGGCGTCCCTCGGCGTTGCGCTCACCTACCTGCTGCCGATGGCGGCGCGCCCCCTCGTGCAACGGCTGTCGATGATCGCGGTCGCGGCGATCGGGTCGGCCGCCCTCGTGATGACGGTCGGGGCGTCGGGCTTCAGGCTCTTCTAGAACTTCAGCAGCAGCTGGAAGTGGTCGACCCGCTCCTCGAGCTCGATGTACCGCTTCTCGAGGTCGGCGCGCACCGTGCCCGACCGCCGCGCGGCGAGCCGAGCCGCGGCATCCGGCCCCTGCACCCGGGGTTGCACCACCTGGTCGGGGATCTCGTCGTACTTCGGGTCGACCCCGGTGCGCCGCACGTGGTTCAGCACCTGGGTCTCCCACATGCCCGCGCGCGCATGGGGGAACCGGAGGTAGTGCCGCAGGATGCGGTCCCAGTCGAGGCCGCCCGAGCTGCCACCGCCGGCGTTCACCTCGGTGACGAGGTGGCGGGCGATGGCCATCGATGCGAAGCGCGCGACGCGGCGCGTCTCCTCGTGCACCGGCAGGCTGATCGACGTGTCCTTCGACATGAGCGTGTGCGTGCCGATGTGCTCGCCGGTGGCACCGTTGTCGGACCGCTCGTCGAACGCGTTGCCCGGACCGCGATCCCGTGCCGAGTCGAACCCGGCGCCTCGGCGGCGGCTCTGCTCGAGCTCGACCTGGCCCTTCGCGAGGAGCTGCATCATGAAGCCGCTCACCCCGGGGGTGTAGTCGCCGAAGTCCTCCATCTCGCGATCGATCGCGATGGCCGCGAGCCACGCGTCGCGTGCGCGATCGTTGAGGTAGCCGCCGGCGTGCAGGTGGCGGATGCCCGCCTCGTACCTTCCATCCTCGAGCTGCTTGACGTGCAGCTTCAGCTGCGCCTCGCGGTAGTCCTCGTCCCGCCCCATCCGGGACCGCTCGCCCTTGTTGAAGAGCACCCTGATGAGAACCAGGTCGATGTCCCGCAGCCGTTGCGGGTTCTTCGATGCCAGGGTCGTCTGCAGCGCATCGGGGAGCCGCACGAAGAGGTTCTCCATGCTCTCGAGTGAGGCCTCCATGCTCTCGAGGGCCATCGAGAGGGTGTGGAAGAGGTCCTTCTTGTCGAAGCCGGCCGTGAAGATCACGTCGAGCGCGGGGTCGGACTTCTCCCGGTCCAGGGTGTTCACGGGCACGTAGCGGGGATACCGCAGGCGGCGCAGGTGTGCGCGCACCTGGTGCTCACGGCTCGGCGTCCAGTCCCGCGAAGCGGAGGGCGTCGACTCGGGCGGCAGCCACTTGGATGCCACGTTCGCGGCGAACCAGGTGCGGTACGCGTCATCCGACTCACCCTTGGGCCGCCCCGCGCGCAACTCGTTCCAGAGGTGCAGCTCGAGGTGGTTCGAGTGGAAGTAGTAGTCCTCGATGCCGTGCAGCACCTTGCCGAGCCGCACCAGCACATCGTGACGGCGAGGATCGGTCTTGGGCGCGGTGGCGATCGCCTTCCAGTCGACCTCGAGCTTCGCCAGCGACTCGGCGAGGTAGTCGGTGTACTCCTCGAGGTAGGCGAGCAGTCCACGCGGGCCGCGCTTGTAGAGGCGGTGGTTCACGCGCTGCTCGCCGTAGAGCACGTACGGCGGGAAATCGGTGTGCTCGTGCGGGTAGTACTGGGTGAACGCCTGCCCGAAGATGCGGGCGACCTCGGCGGACGGCAGCCGGGCGATGTCGCCGAGCGCCGGCGCCAGCAGCGGTCGCCACACCGCCGTCTGCGGGACGTCGTCTGCGAAGATCAGGTGCGTCATGCCCTCGAAGATGTGCTGGAAGTAGCCGGCGAGCTTGCCGTAGCGCTGGTCGGCTGGCTCGTGCACGCCGAACATCCGGTCGATCCACTCATCGAGGTCGATCGCCCAGTTGAGGATCGCCTCCGACACCAAAAGGCCGATCACCGGGATGAGGGAGAGGAACCCGAACTCGCCGAGCCCCTCCCCCCAGACCGTGCGCTTGGCCAGCATGTTCGCGAAGGGGTCGCGGAACTGGCTCACGTCCGTCAGGTAGTTGCCGAGCTCGAGGCAGATCCAGTCCTCGTCGGGCCGGAGCGGCCCGACCTGGGCGTGGACGTGCGCGGAGATCTCGGCGTGACGGTGCAGGTCGCCCATGACGGGCTCACACGGTGAAGTCGGGCAGTGCGGCATCCGCCTGCAGGTACACGAGGCTGGTCGGCACGACGACCTTCCACGGCTCGCCCTCGGGGACGGCGCCGTCGAGGTCGTCGGTCTGCGCCTTCAGCTCCTCGACGATCGACACGAAGAGCGGGTCGTCGAGGTGCGGCGGCGTGCCGCCGTTCCAGAGCACGCCCGTCTCGACGAAGTGCAGGACCGCCTCGTTGTAGGCCGGATGCACCGGTACCACCACGCGCACCGCGCCCGCCTGCAGGAACTGGTTGAACATCGGGTCGGGGTCGTCGAACCCGAGCCGCTTGTTCCAGGTCGACGTGCGCGACCAGAAGTACGGGTAGAACAGGTAGGTCAGCTGCTCCCACTCGAAGGCCTGCTCGAAGAACTGGATGAACGGCGCCTCCTCGGCGGCCTCGTGCAGGTCGAGCACCGGCGGCGTGCCGCTCACGCTGTTGAACGAGGAGTAGTCCTCGCCCGTGAAGAGCGTGATGCTCTGCTTCTTCAGCTCGTTGCGGATGATGTGCTGATTCTGGCCGGGGTTGCGGCCCTCGATGATGATGCCGCGAGCCACTTCGGCCGCCTTCACCTTGTCCTCATAGGCCGCCTTGGCCGCCTGGTACGAGGAGACGATCTTCTCGAACGTCTGGATCTGCCACAGCTCGAACGCGCGATCCGTGCGCTCGCAGAAGACCTCGACGTTCGTGGCGAAGGCGCGCACGTCGTTGGTGACGATGCTGACGGGCACGACGGCGTCCTCTCCGTCGAGATCGAACGAGGAGCCCGAGCTGCTCTCGAGGCCGACGAGGACCCGGCGGTAGACGTCCTCGCCGACCCATGCCGACCACGTGAACCCCCAGCTGCGCGCGATGTAGCCGTCGGGCACGATGAGCTCCTTCGACGACTTCGACGTGGTCTGGTCGTCGGTCATGCCGTTCTGGTCGAACGTCGCGGTCATCACCCGCCACTGGGGCGGGGGCGGGGTGACACCCTGCACGTTGTAGGCGCGCACGTAGGCGCCGAAGTTCCACGGTTGCACGTCCTTGTGCGACAGCAGCGCGAGGTCGACGGGCTTCTCGACGGCGATCTTGTTCGACGGATCGTTCTCCTGCGAGTAGTAGTAGTACGCCGCCGGCTCCGGCACGATGAACTCGAACATCATGCGCTTGCCGTAGTTGTACACCTGCGCCTCGTAGTGCTTGTCGACCCAGCGGTAGATGCCGGTGACGTGCCCGTTGCCGGCCGGGCTGTTGTCGATGCCGTGCAGGTTCGACTCCTCGATCTCCTTGATCGTCTTGGTGACGCGTTCCTCGCGGGCGCGCTTCTGGATCTTCGTGACCGAGCGGTCGACGACGTCGCGCGCGAAGTTCTGGCTGTTCTTCGTCGTCTCGGTGGAGGACTGGCTGTAGGCGAAGTTCGCGTACGCACCGAGCTCGACGGGTCCGTACGATGCCGAGACGGTGATGCCGGCGTCGACCTTCATGTCCTCCGTGATCGTCTTCTCGGACTCCTTCTTGAGCTCGAACCGGTCGGTGGTCTGGTTGTCCCGCTCCGTCTCCTCGACGGTCTCGGTCTCGATCGTGAAGGTCTGCTCGGTGCGGTCGAGGCGGCGGTGGTTGCGTTCCTTCTTCTCGCCGTCGAGGACGTTCTCGATGTGCGCGACCTCACCGGCGACGTAGCGCTGCAGGGTCTGCTTCACGACCTTCAGGTCGCCGATGCCGAGCGGGCGGATGACGGGACGCACGACCCACGGGAACGGGATCATGCTCACCGGGTAGTCGAGCTCGAGTGCGGGCTTCGCCGTGTACTTCGCGGCGAGGGCCTGCATGCCCGGGAGCTCGGCGGCCTCCGCCGGCATCGCCTCGAACATGAGCGGGTCGGTCGAGCTCAGGATGCGGTCGGCCACGGCGGAGAGCCGGGTCTGCAGGGCCTCGGTGAGCAGCGGCTTGTCGGAGAGCGATCCGCCGAGCGGCAGTTCGTCGACGACGCGCTTCGCCGCCTGCGGGAGCCTGTCGAGCGTGGCCCGGGGGAGAGTGCGTCGCACCGTCTCCTCGATGCGGATGCTCGGCGAGACGAGACGGGGCGGGATCTGGCCCCCCGGCCGCTCGGGACGCTCGGGCTGCTCCGGTTGCTCCGGCCGCTCGTGCCGCTCCGGTTGCCCGGGCTCCGGGCGGTCCGGCACGGGGCGGTCGGGCTTCTCGACGCGGGTCGCCTTCGCCTCGAAACGCGCCGTCCGCAGCGTCGCGGCGTCCTGGTTGAGTTCGAGGAACTCGGTCCAGACGCGTTCGTAGTCGGCACGGCGGGCCGCGTCGATCTTCGCCTGCGCCTCGCTGCGTCGGCTCGGCGAGCGCTTCTCGGGCTCCGCCTCGGCGGCCACCGAGGGCAGCACGAGGGTGGCCTCGACGATGCCCGCCAGCGACTCGGGGTTCGCCACGTCGTGTCCGTCGGCGAGCGCCTCGACGAGGCGGAGGGCGCGCAGTGCCTCCACGATGGGGTCGAGGTCGCGCGGCGTCTCGCGCACGAGCAGGTAGTGCACCTCGAGCCGATCCCAGAGCTGGTCGCGCACCTTCGCGTTCCGCTCGTCCGCGAGCCAGGTCCCGGGATCGGTGCCGAGCAGCTGCGTGACGGTCGCGACGATGGCGGATGCCGCGGCCGGATCGCGCGTGGCGGCGCGGAGGGCCTCCGCGACGGCGGGCAGCTGCGACCCGGGCCCGTCGGTCGGCGGCTCGGGGACGATGCCGTCCTCCCGCGCCCGCCGGCGGAGCAGCTCGTTGAGCTTCCCCCTCGCGGGACGCTGGCCGAGTTCGGCGACCGTGCGGCCGACCGCGGTCCCCTCGGGCTTCCGCCGGTCGCGGAGCGGGGCGCTGACGGGGTCGTCCTCGTCGGCGGTGTTCGGCGGCCGCAGGGCCACGAATCGGAAGACATCGGTGATCTGGGTGGAGGCCATCTCGGCTCCTTCGCGAGCGGGGTGCGCGGCCTCGTGCTCGGGCCGCGATGTGCGGTGAGGGTCCGGCGCGGCAGGGCGCACGGTTCGGAATCCACGTTCGCAGGGGGAGGGTCGCGCATGACGCTAGTCGGCGCGCTCGGCGACGTGATCAGGGTCCGCCCTGAGTGATCCTCAGTTGCTGGTCGGTGCCTGCCGCGGCTCGACCCAGTCGACGACCGCGTCGATCGCCTCGGCCAGCGTCGCGAAGTGCCGGTGCGCGCCCTGCACCGGGCGCTCGCGGTTGACGCTCCACACGGTCATCCCGGCGGCGCGCCCGGCCTCGACGCCCGACGGCGAGTCCTCGACGACCAGGCAGTCGGCGGATGCCACGCCGAGGGCGGCCGCAGCTGCCAGGTACGGATGGGGGTGGGGCTTGCCGCGCGGCGTCGCGTCGGCGTCCACGATCACGGGTGGCAACGGCAGGCCGAGCCGGCGGAACCGGCCTTCGACGCGGTGCCGGTGGTTCGAGGTCACGAGCGCCCAGTCGCCCGGAGCGAGGGCGCGCAGCACTCGGTCGGCACCGTCGAATGCACGGTAGTCGCCTGACACGACGTCGGTGTCCTCGAGGAGATGGAAGCGGTCGAGGGCTGTCGCGCGCGCATCGGCGGGCAGCAGTTCGGCCACCGTCTCCGCCGGACGAGTCCGCAGGGCGAGGGCGTACACCGCATCGACGGATCGCCCGTGGGCGACGGCCCATACCGCCCAGATGCGGCGCTGGTTCTCGACCGCGTCGACCAGCGTGCCGTCGACGTCGAAGAGCACGGCGCGACGCGGTGCGCGGTCGGTCGCCCCAGCGGTGGGGATGGCTGCTCGCCCCGTCACCGGTCGTCGCCGTCGGTGCGCGACGGGCGCACCTCGGACTCCTGGATGGATTCGATCACGGAGTCCTGCAGGCCCTTCTGGCCGGTGTGCAGCTCCTGGTAGGTCTCGCCGGCGCCCATGAGCGGGCCGAACGCCGCCCGCGCCCGCTGGCCGCGTGGCGCCCGAACGGCCCGCACGGTCATGCCGACGACCAGCGCGAGCCCGAAGAGCGCCGCGAGCGCCCCGATCACGAGCTCCACGGGGTCTTCACCCACCGTCGCCAGTCGGGTTGCTCGGTGAAGCCGAGCGACGACCACAGCGACCGGCCGGCGTCGGTTGGGGATGCCGCGGGGCCGCCGGCGCCGTCAGTGGCGTCGACACCCCCGACGGCGTCCGCGATGCCCGGCTCGCCGCCGAACCCGTACGCCGTGAGCGGCAGCAGCGTGCCGTCGCGGTAGCCCTCGAGCACGAACCGCTCGTGATGGACGACGTGCTCGGGCAGCGCATCGAGCGGGAACCACTCGAGCCCGGTCGCCTTCTGCTCCATGAGCGCGGGCGTGCCCTGCCACGACCGGCAGGCGAAGAACACGTCGAGGCGCTCGTCGACCGGCCGGCCGGTGCCGCCGGTGCGGTGCATGGCGGTGAGGGGCTCGAGGGCCGCCTCGACGACGTCGACGCCGAGTTCCTCGGCTGTCTCGCGCAGGGCGGCGGCGAACACGCTCTCGCCCTGTTCGACGTGACCGGCGGCCGCGGCGGCCCACCAGTCGTCGTAGTAGCCGGTGCCCGCTCGGCGCTGGAGCAGGACGCGCTCGCCGGCCTCCCCGCGCTCCCCGTCGAGCAGGAACACGTAGGCGGCGGGGATCAGCGCGAAGCGGCCGTGCTCGGCGGCGTACTCGTCGGAGTACGCCTGCCGCTCGTCGTCCATCGCTTGGTTCGCCTCCGTCGCCGACCCTATCGCGTCGGTGTCAGTGCCCGACGATCGGGCCGAAGGCGTCGGCGAGCGGCGCCCGGTTGACGCGGCGGAGCTCCTCGACCGGCACGGTGAACAGGCCCTGCACCTCGAGCGAGCCCGACGCGGCATCCGTCACGCCGATGCGGCGCACCGGGTAGTCACGGCCCTCGCAGAGCCCGCGGAACTTCACGTCGTCCTCGCGCGGGACCGACACGATGACGCGCCCGGTCGACTCGGAGAACAGCGCCGTCGCGGCGTCGATGCCGGCGTCCTGGATGACCTCGTCGAGCACGACCCGCGCGCCGACGCCGAAGCGGCCGACCGCCTCGGCGAGGGCGATCGCGAGGCCGCCGTCGCTGAGGTCGTGGGCCGAGTCGATGAGTCCCTCGAGCGCCGCCGCGGCGAGCAGCTCGGCGAGTGCCTTCTCGCGACCGAGGTCGACCGCCGGCGGACGACCGCCGAGGTGGTCGTGCACGACGCCCGCCCAGGCCGAGCCGTCGAGCTCGGCCGCCGTGTCGCCGAGCAGGTAGATGTTGTGGCCGTCGTCCTGCCAGCCCGACGGAATCCGGCGGGCCACGTCGTCGATGACGCCGAGCACGGCGATGACCGGCGTCGGGTGGATCGGCACGTCACCGGTCTGGTTGTAGAACGAGACATTGCCGCCCGTGACGGGGATGCCGAGCTCGAGGCATCCGTCGCTCAACCCCTCGACCGTCTCGGAGAACTGCCACATGACCTCGGGGTTCTCGGGGGAGCCGAAGTTCAGGCAGTCGGAGACGCCCATGGGCTTCGCGCCGCTCACGGCGACGTTGCGGTACGCCTCGGCGAGCGCGAGCTTCGCGCCCTGGCGCGGGTCGAGCTGCGAGTAGCGGCCGTTGGCATCGGTCGCGACCGAGACGCCGAGGCCCGACTCCTCGTCGACGCGGACCATGCCCGCGTCGTCGGGATAGCTGAGGGCCGTGTTGCCGAGCACGTACTTGTCGTACTGGTTCGTGACCCACGCGGCATCCGCCTGGTTCGCCGATCCGACGAGGCGCACGAACTGCTCGCGGAGCTCGTCGGGGGTCGAGGGGCGCTCGAGGGCGGATGCGCCGTCGGCCTGCAGCGCGTCGAGGTACGACGGGTAGGCGACCGGCCGCTCGTACACGGGGCCGTCGACGGCGACGGTGCGCGGGTCGACGTTCACGATCTCCTGGCCGTGCCACATGATCGAGAGGCGGCCGGTCTCGGTGACCTCGCCGAGCACGCTGGTCTCGACGTCCCACTTCTTCACGACCTCGAGGAAGCCGTCGAGCTTCTCGGGGCGCACGATGGCCATCATGCGCTCCTGGCTCTCGCTCATGAGGATCTCCTCAGGGGTGAGCGAGGGGTCGCGCAGCAGCACGTCGTCGAGCACGATCGCCATCCCGCCATCGCCGTTGCTCGCCAGCTCGCTCGTCGCGCACGAGATGCCGGCCGCCCCCAGGTCTTGGATGCCCTCGACGAGGTCGCCGGCGAACAGCTCGAGGCAGCACTCGATGAGCACCTTCTCGGCGAACGGGTCGCCCACCTGCACCGCGGGGCGCTTCGTCGGGCCGCCCTCGGCGAACGTGTCGGAGGCGAGGATCGACGCGCCGCCGATGCCGTCGCCGCCGGTGCGCGCGCCGAAGAGCACGACCTTGTTGCCGGCGCCCTTCGCGTTGGCGAGGTGGAGGTCCTCGTGGCGCATGACGCCGACCGCGAGCGCGTTCACGAGGGGGTTCGCCTGGTAGGTCGGGTCGAACCAGGTCTCGCCGCCGATGTTCGGCAGGCCGAGGCAGTTGCCGTAGAAGCTGATGCCACTGACGACGCCGTGCACGACGCGGGCGGTGTCGGGGTGGTCGATCGCGCCGAACCGCAGCGCGTCCATGACCGCGACGGGGCGTGCGCCCATCGAGATGATGTCGCGCACGATGCCGCCGACGCCGGTCGCCGCGCCCTGGAAGGGCTCGATGTAGCTCGGGTGGTTGTGCGACTCGATCTTGAACGTGACCGCCCAGCCCTCGCCGATGTCGAGCACGCCGGCGTTCTCGCCCATGCCCACCATCAGGTGCTGCTTCATCGCCGGCGTCACCTTCTTGCCGAACTGGCGCAGGTAGATCTTCGACGACTTGTAGGAGCAGTGCTCGCTCCACATGACGGAGTACATCGCGAGCTCGGCGCTCGTGGGCCGGCGGCCGAGGATGTTGCGGATGCGCTCGTACTCGTCGGGCTTCAGCCCGAGCGCGGCGTACGGCTGCTCCTTCTCGGGCGTGGCCTGGGCGACCTCGACGGTGTCGAGCACCGGCGTCTGGGTCGTCGGGGCAGCGGTCGTGGCGGGGGCTTCGATGGTCACGAGTGGCGAGCTCCAGAGAACGGCGGCGAGCGGATGCCGCGGGGGCGGATGCCTGACCGTGCAAGTCTACCCGGCGTGCTCACCTGAGCAGGCCGGGTTGTTTTGAGTGATTCAAAACAACTGCTACGGTCGAGGACATGAGCAGCGCATCCGACCGTGAGCAGGCCGAGGCGCATCTCCGCGCCGCGGGGCTCAAGGTCACGGTGCCCCGCATCGCGGTGCTCGACGCGGTCACGGGCCACGGTCACCTCGATGCCGACGCCGTGCACGCGCGCGTCGCGTCCGATCACCCGAGCGTGTCGCTGCAGTCGGTCTACAACGTGCTCGGCGACCTCTCCGCCGTCGGGCTGCTCCGCCGCATCGCCCCCGCGGGGTCGCCGGCGCTCTACGAGAGCCGGATCGGCGACAACCACCACCACGTCGTCTGCACGCGCTGCCACGCCGTGGAGGACATCGACTGCGTGATCGGCGAGCCGCCCTGCCTCATCCCGGCCGACACCGGCGGCTTCGCGATCCACACCGCCGAGGTCACGTTCTGGGGGCTCTGCGGCGACTGCCGGCGCGCCGTCGCCGACCTCGAGCGGCTCGCGCCGGCCGACGCCGGCTAGCCCGCGGCATCCGCCCGCCTCGTCCGCCCGGCCGTGCGCGCCGCGCCTCCGCTCGCTGAGGCGGCCCTCGGCGCGCCTTCCACCGACCCCGCACCACCACCTCAGAGAGAGAAGGACGACACATGTCGGAACCCACGACGACGCAGACCGGAACGCCCGTCGCGAGCGACGCGCACTCCCTCACGGCCGGCGCCGACGGCGCGACCGTGCTGCACGACCGCTACCTGGTCGAGAAGCTGGCGCAGTTCAACCGCGAGCGCATCCCCGAGCGCATCGTGCACGCGAAGGGCGGCGGCGCCTTCGGCCGCTTCGAGGTGACGGCGGATGTCTCCGCGTACACGCGCGCGGCCGTGTTCCAGCCGGGCGTCGAGTCCGAGACCCTCCTGCGCTTCTCGAGCGTCGCCGGCGAGCAGGGGTCGCCCGACACGTGGCGCGACGTGCGCGGCTTCTCGGTGAAGTTCTACACGACCGAGGGCAACTACGACATCGTCGGCAACAACACGCCGGTGTTCTTCATCCGCGACGCGATCAAGTTCCCCGACTTCATCCACTCGCAGAAGCGCCTGCCCGGCTCGGGCCTGCGCGACGCCGACATGCAGTGGGACTTCTGGACCCTCTCGCCCGAGTCCGCGCACCAGGTCACGTACCTCATGGGGGACCGCGGCCTGCCGAAGTCGTGGCGCGAGATGCACGGCTTCGGTTCGCACACGTACCAGTGGATCAACGCCGAGGGCGAGCGCTTCTGGGTGAAATACCACTTCCGTTCCCGGCAGGGCGACCTGCACCTCGACGCCGCGACGGCCGAGGCGATCGCCGGGGCCGACGCCGACCACTACCGCCGCGACCTCTTCGACGCGATCGAACGTGGCGAGTTCCCCAAGTGGGACCTGCACGTGCAGGTCATGCCCTACGAGGATGCGAAGACCTACCGCTTCAACCCGTTCGACCTCACCAAGGTGTGGCCGCACGCGGACTACCCGTTGATCCCGGTGGGCACGCTCACGCTCGACCGCAACCCGCAGAACTTCTTCGCCGAGATCGAGCAGGCGGCGTTCTCGCCGGCGAACACGGTGCCCGGCATCGGCATCAGCCCCGACAAGATGCTCATGGCCCGGGTCTTCAGCTACCCCGACGCGCAGCGCTACCGGGTCGGCACGAACTACCACCAGATCCCCGTGAACGCGCCGCACGCGGCATCCGTGCACAACTACTCCCAGGACGGCGCGCAGCGCCACGGGTACAACCCGCCGACCACGCCGGTGTACGCGCCGAACTCGTTCGGCGGACCGGTCGCCGACGCCGCAGCGGCCGGCGAGGGCAGCTGGGAGAGCGACGGCGAGCTGGTGCGCTCGGCCGCGACGCTGCATGCCGACGACAGCGACTTCGGCCAGGCCGGCACGCTCTATCGCGACGTGTACTCGGCCGCGGCCAAGGAGCGGCTCGTCCAGACGCTCGCCGGCCAGGCGGCCGCGATCACGGTCGACGAGATCCGGGCGCGGTTCTTCGCGTACTGGACCAACGTCGACGCGGGCCTCGGCGCGCAGCTCATCGCCGCCGCCGCGGCCGTCGACGACGCCGCAGCGTGACCCACGACGGCCGGGGTGCATGGTGCGCCCCGGCCGTCGCGAGTAGAGTCCGTCGCACGCAGGATCCCCTGCACCCCGTGGAAGGACCCGCCATGCACGCCGTGTGGACTCCCGTGCGGAAGGCGCTCTCGGCCTACCGCACGGAGTACGCGATCTACGGCACCGTGCTCGTCAGTTCGGTGATCGCCGTGGGGTGGGAGGACGACACCGACCTCGAGGTGCTGGTGTTCGTGCTCGGATCGGTCGGCGTGTTCTGGCTCGCGCACATCTACTCGGGCGTGCTCGCACGTGACGACGATACGCAGCCGCGGCTGCGCGCCGTCCTCATCGCCGCTCGCGATGCCATCCGGCACACGGCCGGACTGCTGTTGGCCATGGTGCTGCCCGCCGTGTTCCTGTTGCTCGCCGTCGTCGGGTGGGTCGACGAGTACGTGGCGTACTACGCCGCGCTCTGGGTCGGCGTGGCCGTGCTCGCGGTGCTCGGCTACCTCGCCTCCGCCCGCCGCGGCAGCCCGTGGTACCTGCGCGTCGTCAGCGCCGTGGTCACCGGGAGCCTCGGGCTGCTCGTCATCTGGCTGGGCTCGCTCGTTCACTGAGCGCGGGGTCCGGTGCACCTGCCGAACGCTCGCGACCCCGAGCGCGGATATCGCCCGCCGCCCCTACTCCGCCCGCGAGAACGCCGACGCCCGCTCGACCTGCTCGCGCGTGAGCGGCACGCCGGTGTAGCGCTCGAACTGCCGCGCGGCCTGCAGCGCGATCACCTCGGCTCCCGAGATCACGCGCTTCCCCGCCGCTCGACCGGCCGCCACGAGCGGCGTCTCGGCGGGGAACGCCACGACGTCGAACACCGTCGTCGCCCGCTCGATGAACGCGGGCGGGAACGCCAGCGCCGCGGCATCCGCCCCGTGCATGCCGAGCGGGGTGACGTTCACGATGACGTCGAACGCGGGCTCGGGGTCCTCCGCCACCCACGCGTAGCCGTACTTCGCGGCGAGCGCCGAGCCCGCCGCCTCGTTGCGCGCGACCACCGTGAGGTCGCCGAACCCGGCGCCCCGGAACGCGGCCACCACCGCCTTCGCCATGCCGCCCGAGCCGCGCACCAGCACGCGTTCGCGTGGGTCGATGCCGTGCTCGGCGATGAGCATCGCGATGGCCTCGTAGTCGGTGTTCGACGCGGTGAGCACGCCGTCGTCGTTCACGATGGTGTTCACCGACTCGATCGCCGCGGCCGAGTCCTCCATCACGTCGACGAGCGGGATCACCGCCTCCTTGAACGGCATCGACACCGAGCACCCGCGGATGCCGAGTGCCCGGATGCCGCGGACGGCACCCTCGATGTCGTCGGTCGTGAAGGCCTTGTAGATGAAGTTCAGGCCCAGCTCGTCATAGAGGAAGTTGTGGAAGCGCGTGCCGAGGTTCGACGGCCGGGCCGCGAGCGAGATGCAGACCGACATGTCCTTGTTGAGGATGGGCATGCCTTCAATGGTGCCGGATGCCGCGGGCGGGCGCTCGCACGTGCCGGTTGGGCGCTCGCCGGCTCAGGCCTCGCGGCCCCCGGGCGGCCCGATCACCAGCAGCGCCGCGAACACGGCGGCGACGCCGACGACGGCGACCCCGGTGAGGAGCACCGGACGGGCGAGGAACCAGCGCAGCATCCGGTTCACCCAGCTCTCGTCGGCCGGGTGCTCGCTCGTCTCGCGGCGCCAGTCGCCGTCGAGCCGGCCGTGCCGCATGAGCCACATCTCGAACGGGATCGTGGCGTAGGGGACGATCGCCGTGAGCACCGCGAACGCGATGAGGCCGAGGCTCCAGCGCTGGTTGACGCCGACGAGCACCGCCTGGAACGCGTACGCGAGGAACACGAACCCGTGGAACGAACCGCCGACGAGCACGGCCGCCTCGATGCCGCCGGCGTACTTCAGGATCATGGCGACGATGAGGATCGTCCAGGTCACCGCCTCGGCGAGGGCGAGCGTGCGGAAGAGGCGTTTCGGTGACACGGGGGAGGCTCCAAGGGTCGGGATGCTTCCATGGTCGCAGTCACAGCGGCGGCGACGCATCGAACGAACGGATGAACGCGGGTAGCCTAATGCGGTGACCGAGCCGACCGAGCCCACCGAGCCATCCGCACGTGAGCTCGTCTCGAGCCTCATCAGGTCGATCCCCGACTTCCCCGAACCCGGGGTCACGTTCCGCGACCTCACCCCCGTCTTCGCCAGCGGTCCGGCCCTGCACGCGCTCGGCACGAGCCTCACCGAGCCGTTCGCGGGCCGGTTCGACGACATCGGCGGGGTGGAGGCGCGCGGATTCCTCATCGCCGGGGCCGCGTCGGCCATCTGCGGCGCGGGCGTGCTGACGGTGCGCAAGGCCGGGAAGCTGCCCCGAGCCGTGCTGCGCGAGGAGTACTCGCTCGAGTACGGCACCGCCGCGCTCGAGGTGCACGAGGGCGAGCTCCCGCCGGGCGCCCGCGTGCTCATCGTCGACGACGTGCTCGCGACGGG
>NZ_WJSP02000570.1 GCF_009720255.1 Agromyces humi
CGGAGAGCCGTTCGAGCCACCCGCGGTTCAGGGTGGACCGTCGATTGCCGGAATAGACGAACTGAACCGCTGACCGCGGCGAGATCCAGATGCTCACGACAGATTTGCCGTCCCGAAGGTTGACCGCTCCACCGACGCCTCGAGCCCTTCGATGCGCTCGTCGTCGCCATCGAGTTCGACGAGCCGCAGCCCCCCGGTGCGCCGGAACTCCAGCACGTCGTCGAGGCTGGTGCCGTGGCGCCTCACGAGCGAGGTGAGGAGGGCTCGACGCTCCTGCACCACCTCGAGTTCACGGCCCCCATCGGCATCGAGGCCGGTGAGGTACCCCGAGAGTTCGGTGGCGGCGTCCGCCAGCAGGAACCCGGCGCTCTGCAGCGCCTCGGCGACCGGCGCGAGCGCCGCGTCGTGGTCGATCACTCGATCGAGATGGCGTCTCGCGCTGTCGACGAGGGCGATGGCGTCTGGTGCCCCGTCGCCGAGGTCCTCGGCCGACACGAGCGCCTTGGCCTGCGCGGCTGCGGCGCGCAGCTCCTCGAGATTCGACAGCCGGTCGGCTCGCTCGGCGAGTTCCACGTCTTCACCCGGCTGCGGATCGGCCGCCTCGACCTCGTCGAGCGCCTCGCGCAGATCCTGTGCCTCGCGAACCCGGGTGTCGTGCGCGGTGCGCAGCAGCTCGAGCTCTGCCGAGTCGGCACGCCACGCCGTGAAGGCCTCGCGATACGCGGACACCGCCTCCTGCAACGGTGCGCCGGCGAACACTTCGACCTCCTGCTCGCTCTGCGGCGGCAGCACGATGGCGTCGACGGGCCGCCCTCGGCGAGGTACGCCGCGAGGGTGAACGGCGCGCCCGCGAAGCCGATGAGCGGGGTGGCGGTGCCAGACCCGTTGTCGGTGGTGTTCAGCTCGGCGATCGTGCGCTGCACCGCCTCGGTGATGGGGCCGGATGCCGCGTCGAGGCCCGCGGGGTCGACGGCCGTCAGCTCGGCCACGCCCGCGGCATCCGCATAGCCACGACCGAAGACGGGACCGCGGCCCGGCTGGATCTCGACATCGACGCCGACGAGCTTCAACGGCACCACGATGTCGCTGAAGAAGATGCCCGCGTCGACCCGGTGGCGGCGCACGGGCTGCAGGGTGATCTCGCTCGCCATGGCGGGGTCGAGGCAGGCGTCGAGCATGCGCGTGCCGACCCGCAGGTCGCGGTACTCGGGCAACGAGCGCCCCGCCTGGCGCATGAACCACACCGGCGTCGTGTCGCTGCGCTCCCCCCGGTAGGCGCGGACGAGACGGGAGTCGCCCGTGAGGCCGGCGGACAGGGGATGCTGCTCGGAGAGGATCACGCGTGACATTGTCGCGTATCGGGCTGGGGGTGCCGCTGTGAGGAGACGGAGCAGTCTGGGTCGGATGTCCCAGTCCTCTGGTGCGTGAGAGCGCGCGCACGCTAAGGTCGGACCCGTCGTGTCCCCCCACGACGACGCGCCGACGGTGGCGCGCCTCCGCCCCCACGGAGAAGAAGAAGACGACGTGTCCCCGATCGTTTCGCCCATCCCACCTTCCGTTCGGCCTGCCCCGATGACGCACTGCTGCCGCATGTGCGCCTGCGCCGGAGCCGCCCGATGAACCCGACCGCGGAGCATCGCACGAAGCTCACCGTGCTCGTCGCGCTGGCCGCGGCGATCGTGGTCGCCGGCCTCCTCGCCGGATCCCCCGCCCTCGAACGCCTCATGCGCCGCCTGCCGGCGATGCCCACCACGGACATCGCGATCGCGTTCGGCGTGCTCGGC
>NZ_WJSP02000571.1 GCF_009720255.1 Agromyces humi
TGGGCTTGCGCACGCCCCGGGTGCGCCCCGGACGACACGCCTCAGAGGCCCTCGGCGATCTCCTTGATCGCGGTGAGGCGGCGGTCCCATTCGGCGCCGATGGCGTCGAGTCGTCGAGCGGTGGCGGTGAGTTCCGCGCCGATCACGCGGTAGCGCACCTCGCGGCCGACGCGCACGGGCTCGACCAGCCCGACCTCCTGCAGCACGGCGAGGTGCTTCGCGATCGCCTGGCGGCTGACGGGCAGGCGCCCGGCGAGGGCCGACGCCGACGCGTCGCCCTCGCCGAGTGCCGCCAGGATGCTCCACCGGGTCTCGTCGCCGAGTGCGGCGAACACGGGGACCAGCGCCTTCATGGTCATGCGCCGCGCTCGAGCAGGGCGACGAGCTTGTCGAGCTCGTCGTTCCAGCCGCCGCGGTGGCTCTCCATGTTCGCGGCCGGGTCGGAGGTGGCCTCGAACCCGGTCTCGACCACGGTGAGCTGCGTGCCGTCGGCGGTGGGCTCGAGGGTGAACGTGAAGACGGTGGAGTGCTCGTCGACCTCGTCGGGCATGGTGCCGCTCGCGTCGTCATTGCCCCATCGGTACGACACGAGCCGCGGCTCGTCGAACGCCTCGATCCGCAGCGGCACCACGCCGTAGCCCTCGAAGGTGAGGGTTCCGCGCGCGCCGACACCAGCGCCGTGGATGACGGCCGTGCCGAACCACTGCGAGATGTGCTCGGGCTGCGTGACCGCCGACCACACCTTCTCGATGGGGGCCGCGATCTGGATCGTGCGACGTACGGCGAACCGGCCCTCGTCGACGACGGATGCCGGGTTGCTGGTCATGTGCTCCATGATGGTTCCTTTCGTGGGAGTGCTGTTGGAAATGCGTGGCTTCCCTCACCAATTGCAACTTCAGGGTTGCACATCGGAAGGCATGATGCAACCTCTGAGTTGCAGTTCTATGGCGCCCCTTCCACACCGGGGCCACCACCGCAAGGCCCGTGAGCAAACCGGCCGCTGGGCGTAGCGTCGTGCCAACCCGAAGGAGCGAGCTCAATGAGCAGTCCGACGACCCTCGTCGCCGACCGCTACCGGCTGGTCAAGCTGATCGGCTCGGGCGGCATGGGCGTCGTGTGGCATGCGTGGGACGAGCGCCTGCACCGCGACGTGGCCCTCAAGATGCTCCGCACCCAGGCCGACCTCGGCGACCGGGAGCGCGAGGCCGCCACCGACCGGGCGATGCGGGAGGCCCGCATCACGGCCGGGCTGCACCACCCGCACGCGGTCACCGTGTTCGACGTCGTGGAGCACGAGGGTCAGCCGTGCATCGTGATGCAGCTGGTGGAGTCGACGCCGCTGTCGGTGCTCCTCCGGGAGCGCGGCACCCTGAGCCCGCGCGAGACGGCGCGGATCGGCGCTGAGGTGGCCTCCGCGCTCGCGGCGGCCCACAAGCTCCGGATCGTGCACCGAGACGTGAAGCCGGGCAACATCCTCATCACCGAGGACGGCTCGGCGATGATCAGCGACTTCGGCATCTCGCACGCCCTCGGCGACACGACCATCACGGCCACCGGCATGGTGCACGGCACCCCGGCCTTCCTCGCCCCCGAGGTGGCGCAGGGCAAGCCCACGAGCTTCGCGTCCGACGTGTTCTCGCAGCTCTCCTCGAACGACCGGCGCACACGCGTGGCCGAGAAGTCCCGGCCGTCGGGGTCCGCCTTGGTGGCCAGCACGAACCCGTCGGGCAGTCCGCCTGCCCGCTCGATCGCGGTGCCGATG
>NZ_WJSP02000572.1 GCF_009720255.1 Agromyces humi
CGGAACCCGCCGCTTCGGTCGCGCGCGAGCACGCGCCGAGGATGCCCTTCTCGGCGATGTGCGCGAGCCCCCTGTCGATGACCGCGGTGAACTCGCGGATGCAGGGCGAGATCACGGTGCGCGAGGACGACCACGCGATGATCCAGCCGATGTACCAGGCCAAGCTCGTGCAGGGAGAGCGGCATGGCGTCGGCACGCGACGCCTCGCCGCCGAGATCTCCTACCACTGGCTCGGGGCCAACGACGCCGCGCGCGCGTTCCCGGCGACCATCCAGGCCATGCGCGAGGCGCGTGCGGCGGCGGCGTACGCCACGGCGGCGCAGCTCGGCGAGCGGGCCCTCGGCCTCTGGGACGTCGTGCCGAACCCCGAGGAAGCCGCGGGCATGGGCAAGCTCGAGCTCATGGGCCGCACCGCCTCGCACCTGCGCAACGCCGGTGAGGGAGAGCGCGGCCTCGCGCTCGTCAAGGCGGCCCTCGCCGAGTGCCCGCCCGGCGACCGCCAGTATCCGCGGCTCCTGCGCGACAAGGCGCTCTACCTGGCCAACGTCGGCCGACCCGGTTCCATCCCCGTGCTCGAAGAGGCGCTCGCGGCCCTCGGCGACTCCGGTCCGAGCGACCTCCGCGCCACCGTGCTCACGGCGCTGTCGGGCCGGCTCATGATCGACGGCAGGCTCGACGACGCCGTCGAGATGGCCGAACGCGCCCTCGACGTCGCCACGCAGATCGACTCAAACCGCTACCGGTCGATCGCCACCAACATCGTGGGCATCAGTCGTGCGGCGCGCGGCGAGGTCGACGAGGGCATCGCGCTGCTCGAGAGTTCCCGGGAGCTCGCCGCGGGCGACGGCGGTGCGCTCCTCCGGTACTGGGTCAACGCCTCCGACCTGCACTACCTCATCGGCAATCACGCCGAGGCGGTGCGGCTCGCGGAGGAGGGCCTCGCCCGTGCCCGCGAAGACGGCATCGAGCGCAGCACGGGCGTGCTGCTCGCCGGCAATGCGGTCGATCCGCTCTTCGCGCTCGGCGAATGGGACCGCGCCGAGGAGCTCATCGATCGCGCGCTGGCCCTCGACCCGCCGACGCCGTTCACGGCCTACCTCCTGCGTGCCCGCATCTGGGCATGGCTCTGGCGCGGCGACACCGCGGGCGCCACCGCGCTCTACCGAAGCGCCCGCTCCTCGATGATCCCGGTCATGGAGGTCGAGATGCAGACGCGACTCGGCGTCGGCCGGCTCGCGGCCGAACTGGCGCTCGCCAACGACGACCTCGCCGGCGCATGGCGGGAGTCGCGGGCGCTCCTCCAAGAGGAGCACCTGCCCTTGCCCGGCTACGCGCTGCCCTTCCTCTGGGTCGCGGCGCGCACGGTCGCCGCCATTCGAACGCGGCCGCACGCGGTGAGCGAGGCGATCGCCGCCGAAGCGATCGACGCCGTGCCCGAGTTGCGCGCACTGCTCAGCCGCCTCGTGTACTGGCCGAACAGCCCCGTCTGGACGGCCCTGTTCGAGGCCGAGCTCGCCGAGGCATCCGAGGGCGCGGGCGCCGGGACCACGAACGGCGTCTCGGCTGGGATGCCGAAGTCGTCCTGGAAGTGGTACCCCGGGGCCAGGATCGAGGCAGCGAACGCAGCCTCGATTTGTCGTTCTGGCGGTCGTCGCCGTCCAGATCGTGTTCCTGGTTCTCGGGTACGCGTTCGTCCTCGTCGGTCTCGCGTTCGCGGGGACGGCGACGAGATGTGCGTGGCGGCGGATGCTGCCGCGGCGCG
>NZ_WJSP02000573.1 GCF_009720255.1 Agromyces humi
GCCGCCGATCTTGCCGAGCGGGCTCGCGATGTCGTTGAGCGGCTGGTACGTCGCCTCGATGCCGATGCCACGCAGGCCCTGCAGCACCCAGTCGTCGAGGAAGGCGTAGGAATCGGCGAAGCTCATGACCTGGTCGGGATCGAATCCGGATGCCGCGAGCGCGTCGGTGACCGCAGGCTCGCCCTTGGTCAGGGTGCCGGTCTTGTCGAAGAGCACGGCGCCGACGGTGCGCATCGTCTCGAGCGCGAGGCGGTCGGTGACGAGCACGCCGCCGCGTGCGGCACGCTCGGTCGCGATGGACACGACGAGCGGGATGGCGAGGCCGAGGGCGTGCGGGCAGGCGATCACCAGCACGGTGATGGTGCGCACGACGGCGTCATCGGGGTTGCCGAGGAGCGTCCACGTGATCGCCGTGATCACGGCCGCGCCGAGCGCGAACCAGAACAGCCAGGCGGCCGCACGGTCGGCCAGGCGCTGGGCGCGGGAGCTCGACGCCTGCGCCTTCGCGACGAGGCGCTGGATGCCGGCGAGCGCGGTGTCGTCGCCGACCGCGGACACGCGCACGCGGATCGCGGTGTCGGTCGCGACGGTGCCGGCCACGACGTGCTCGCCGGGGCCGCGGCTCACCGTGGTGGACTCGCCGGTGATCATCGACTCGTCCATGGCGGCCGTGCCGTCGATCACGTCGCCATCGGCGGGCACGCGGCCGCCGGGGCGCACGATCACGACGTCGCCGACGCGGAGGTCGGACGGGGCGACGGTCTCGGTGGACGTGCTGCCGTCGGCGGCATCCGTCACCCGCTCTGCCTCGTCGGGCAGCAGTGCCGCGAGCGCGTCGAGGGCGCTGGACGCCTGCATGATCGAGCGCATCTCGATCCAGTGGCCGAGCAGCATGATGACGATGAGGAGGGCGAGCTCCCACCAGAAGTCGAGCTCGTGGTCGAGCAGCATGAGGCTCGCGCCGAGGGACGCGACGTAGGCCACGGTGATCGCCAGGCCGATGAGCAGCATCATGCCCGGCTGGCGCGCCTTCAGCTCCGACCAGGCGCCCGTCAGGAACGGGCGGCCGCCCCAGAAGAACATGACCGTGCCCAGCACGGGCGAGATCCACGGCACGATCGGGTTGTCGGGCAGTGAGTAGCCCAGGATCGACGCGAACATCGGGCTGAACGCGATCGTCGGGATCGCGATGACGAGCATGATCCAGAAGAGGCGGCGGAACTGGCCGACGTGGTCGCCGTGGCCGGCGTGGCCGGCGTGGCCGGCATGGTCGGCGTGCATGTCATGGCCTGCGTGCATGTCGTGGCCGGCGTCGTCGTGACCCGCGTGCATCTCGTGCCCCGCGTGCTCAGCGTGCATCTCGTGCCCGGCACCGGTGTGCTCGTCGTGGTGCGCGTGTTCGTGCGGCTCGTCGCGCGTCATACTCATCGATCTTCCCCTCAACGGTTCGACATCAGCATACCCCCATGGGGTATATGTGCCACAACGGCGAAGGCCGCGCGGGCATTCCCGAGCTCGGGACATCCGTGCGGCCCGGTGTCTTCGCAGACGCCCGAAGCGCCGGTTCGCGCTGCGAGAACACGCGTGACGGCGGCATCCGTCGCGTGCTGGGATGGCGGAATGGACCTGCTCATCCTCGGCGGCACGCAATGGCTCGGACGCACGATCGCCGGGGAGGCGCTCGCGCGCGGCCATCGGGTGACCTGCCTGGCGCGCGGCGAGGCCGGCGAGGTCGCCGCGGGCGCCGAGCTCGTG
>NZ_WJSP02000574.1 GCF_009720255.1 Agromyces humi
CCGGCACCGCCGCCGTGAACCTGGCCGGCGCGGTCAACGTCGACGACATCCACACCTACGCCTGGATCGGCGCGAACGCCAAGGTCAACTGCGACGCCGGCTGCACCGACGTGGCCGTCGGCTCGAACGCGGCCCAGTCGGTGCGGGTCGCCGCGGCCGCCCAGTTCTACCACCTCGGCATCGCCGGCGCCCTCTCGATCGCCGGCTCCGCCGGCGTCGCGATCCCGATCGGCGTGCGGGTCGTCAACCTGAACACGCGGGCGCACGTCGGAAGCGGCGCGATCGTGCGGGCCCGGAACGACATCGCGATCATCGCCACGGCCACCGACGCGGTCGTCTCCGTCGTGGTCGGCGCGGGCGGCGGCACCGTCGGCGTCGCCGCGACGCTCGCCGTGACGATCCTCAACACCCGCACCTTCGCCTGCACCGGCGACCCGGCCGGCGACGGCACCCCCTGCACCACCGGCGGCGCCACGCTGAAGGCCGGCAACAACGTGCTCGTGCTCGCGGGCGACGACAGCAAGGCCATCCTCATCACCGCCGCGCTCGCCGGTGGCCTCGTCGGCGTCGGTGCCGCGGTCGGCATCGCGCTCCTGGACAAGAACACGCAGGCGTTCCTCGGCGCCGGATCGGTCGTCGACGCCCTCGCCACCGGCACCGGGCTCCCCGACGTCTACAGCGGCACCATCGTCGGCAACGGCTTCGGCCGCTACGGCGCCGGCAACCCGTTCCACGGCGTCGCCGTGCAGGCCTACTCCTCCGAGGACATCTTCGGGCTCGTGCCCGCCATCGGCGGCGGCTTCGTCGGCGTCGCCGGCGGCATCGCGGTCACCCTCCTCCATGTCGTCGTGAAGGCGTCCATCGGCGGCGGCTCGCAGGTGAACCTCGCGGCCGGGGCATCCGCCTCGCAGAGCGTCAACGTCTCGGCGGTCGACCGCTTCAAGTCCCTCACCATCGCGGGCGGCGCGGCCGGCGGCTTCGTCGGCGTCGCGGGCGGCATCGACATCGGCATCGCCGACACCAGCGTGCAGGCCTCGATCGGCTCGGGCGCCACCGTGAAGGCCAACGACGACGTCGAGGTGTTCGCCCTGTCGATCAAGGACGTCAGCTCGATCGCAGTGAGCATCGCCGGCGGCGCGGTGGGTCTCGCGATCTCGCTCTCGATCTGGGCGATCGGCACGCAGCAGTCGGGCACCTACCACCAGGCCGACGGCGGACCGTTCCGCGGGGAGTTCTCGGCGGCCACCGCGGGCGACGTGAACCTCTTCTACCGCAAGGGCGACGTCGTCACCTACGGCGGCAAGCGCTGGGCGGCCACGGTCGAGCACGCGACCAGTACGCCGGGCACCGACGGCCAGTGGCAGGGCGAGACGGATGCCGCGCCCACCGCCAAGGACAACACCGACGAGGCCGACGAGATCGCCAAGGGCGACGGCGGCTACAAGGACGCACTCGGCGGCACCACGAGCACCCGCACCTATGCCGCGTGGAACCCCGCGACCTCCTACGACATGGACGACGCGAACTCGTACGTGACCTTCAACGGGCACAAGTACCGCGCCAAGGTGCACGCCACGACCGTCGGCGCGAACCCCGAGGCGACCCCCGACGAGTGGGTCATGGTCGACGGCGAGGAGAAGACCAACGACCGGGTCTCCGCCGCGATGGCGGGCGCCTCCGCCGGGATCGCCGGCGCCGCACCCGCCACCGGCCTCACCGCGAGCGCCCTCGGAACCCCGCCCTGTGCGTGCGGTC
>NZ_WJSP02000575.1 GCF_009720255.1 Agromyces humi
GCCATCGGCGCCTCGCCCGCGACCGCGCTGGCCGAGGCGGCGGGCATCGAGGTCGACGACGGCGTGACGACGGATGCCGCGTTCCGCACGAGCGCCGACGACGTCTACGCCGTCGGCGACGTCGCCAACGTATTCCAGCCCTTCCTCGGCCGCCACCTCCGCACGGAGCACTGGGCGACCGCGGAGCACCACGGCCCCGCGGCCGGTCGCTCGATGGCCGGCGAGCACGTCGAGTTCGACGAGCCGCCCTACTTCTACACCGACCAGTACGATCTCGGCATGGAGTTCTCGGGCTACGGTCCCCTCATGGCGGGCGTCGAGCCCGTGTTCCGCGGCGACGTGGCGGCGCGCGAGTTCATCGCCTTCTGGCTGGCCGACGACCGGGTCGTCGCAGGCATGAAGGTCAACGTCTGGGACGTGAACGAGCAGGTACAGCAGCTCATCCGCTCGCGGGCTCGCATCGATCGCGCCCGGCTCATCGATCCGGCCGTGCCCCTCGAACGCCTCGTCGCCGAGGCGACCGCATGACATGCCTCGGCTCGACGAGCACCGCACGGGTCTCCGCGTGAGCGGCCCGCTCGGGTGGGTCGATCCCGAGTTCTCCCATCCGGTGCGCCGCATCGCCGGTCGTGAGGTCGACTTCCGACGTTCCATTGCGGTGATGGCGGTGGTCAACCGCACCCCCGACTCCTTCTACGACCGGGGGGCCACGTTCGGCCTCGACGCGGCCATCGAGGCCGGCCGGCGCGCCATCGCGCAGGGCGCCGCGTGGATCGACGTCGGCGGCGCGAAGTTCGGGCCCGGTCCGGCGATCCCGGTGGCCGAGGAGATCGATCGCGTGGTGCCGGTCGTCGCGGCGCTCGCGGGTGCAGGGGCCGCGCTCTCCGTCGACACCTTCCACGCCGAGGTGGCGGCCGCGGCGATCGCGGCCGGCGCCGACGTGATCAACGACACCACGGGCGTGCACGACCCGGCGATCGCAGAGGTGGTCGCCGCATCCGAGGCGACGCTCGTCATCACGCACAGCCGTGCCGAGCCCCGCCAGTGGTTCCCGCGGCCCGAGTACGCCGACGTCGTCGGCGAGGTCGCGGCGTTCCTCGAGGAGCGCACCGCGCTCGCCGTCGCGCATGGCCTGCCCGAGGAGCGCATCGTGCTCGACCCGGGGCACGACCTGAACAAGAACACCCGCCACAGCCTCGAGCTCACCCGGCGATTCGGCGAGCTGGCGCGGCTCGGCTTCCCGCTCGTCGCCGCCGTGTCCAACAAGGACTTCATCGGCGAGGCGCTCGACCGCCCGCGTGACGCACGCCTCGCGGGCTCGCTCGCCGCCGCGGTGTTCTGCGTCGCCCAGGGCGCCCGCATCCTGCGCATGCACAACGTCGCGGAATCGGTCGACGCGGCGCGGATGGTCGAGGCCGTCATGGGGTGGCGCGAGCCCGCCCATCTCCGGCACAACATGGGCGACGGCCCGAACGAGGAGCCATGACCGCGCCGACGAGGGACGAACTGCTCGAGGCCTACGCGATCGCCGATCGTGACGTGCCCGCGGTGCGGATGAACTTCGTCACCAGCCTCGACGGTGCGGTGACGCTCGAGGGTCGAAGCGGCGGCCTCGGCGACGAGCACGACCGCCTCGCCATGCAGGTGCTGCGCACGCTCGCCGACGTGGTGCTGGTCGGCGCGGGCACGGTGCGGGTCGAGGGGTACGGCGGCCTGCAGGTCGACGCAGCGGATGCCGCGTGGCGGCGGT
>NZ_WJSP02000576.1 GCF_009720255.1 Agromyces humi
ATCCGCTGCTCACCGCCGTCGGGCTCGACGTCGCGCGGGTCGCCGGACGACCGGTGCTGCGCGACGTCGACACCCAGGTCGAGGCGGGCCGCATCCTCGCCGTCACCGGTCCCAACGGCGTCGGCAAGTCGACGCTGGCGCTCACGCTCGCCGGACTGCTCCGGCCCGATGCCGGCGTGCTGCGGGCAGATCCGGTGCTCGCGAACGGCGTCGCCGGGGAACCCTGGCGGTGGCGCTCGCGCGACCTGCTGGCCCGCATCGGCACGGTCTTCCAGAGTCCGGAGCACCAGTTCATCACCGGGTCGGTGCGCGCCGAGCTCGAGGTCGGCCCGCGTGCGCTCCGTCGGCCCGAATCAGAACGGCGGTCGCGAACCGACGAGCTCCTCGCAGCACTGCGACTCGACCGACTCGCCGAGGCGAACCCGTTCACCCTGTCGGGCGGTGAGAAGCGGCGCCTCTCGGTCGCGACCGCCATCGCCGGCCATCCGCGCATGCTCGTGCTCGACGAGCCCACGTTCGGGCAGGACGCGACGACGTGGCGCGAACTCGCCCGGCTCATCGTCGGGCTTCGCGACGATGGGGTGGGCGTCGTGGCGGTGACGCATGACGAGCCCTTCGTCGACGCGATCGCCGACGATCGGCTCCGACTCGGGCATGTCCAGGGGGACGGCGCCGCGATGGCCTCATCGCCGCCCCCAGGAACGGGGACGGTCCGGTGAGCATCGCCGCCGTCCGACCCGGCCTGCCGCTCGCAACGGTGAATCCCGTCGCCAAGGTCGCCGCGACCATTCCGCTCAGCATCGTGCTCGTGCTCACCCTGGACGTGGTCTCGGCGACGGTCGCGATCGTCTGCGAGATCGTGCTGTTCACCGCCGTCGGCCTGGGCGGGCTGCTCTGGTCTCCTCGCACGCTGCCGGTGTGGCTCGCGGCCCCGCTCACGGGTCTCAGCATGGTGCTCTACGGCGCCCCGTCGGGTGCCGTCCTCTGGGACTTCGGGGTGATCCACGTCACCGAGGGCTCGGTGCAGATCGGCGTGGCGACGACCGCACGCGTCATCGCGATCGCCCTCCCAGCGGTGGTGCTGTTCCTCACCATCGACCCCACCGACCTCGCCGACGGCCTCGCGCAGACGCTCCGGCTGCCCGCGCGGTTCGTGCTGGGCGCCCTCGCGGCGCTTCGCCTCGTCGGGTCCTCCGTCGACGACTGGCGCACCCTGCGGCTCGCCCGGCGAGCGAGGGGAGTCGGTGACCGCGGCGCGATCCTCCGTGGTCTCGGGCAGGCGTTCGCCCTGCTCGTGCTCGCGATCCGGCGGGGGAGCACCCTCGCCACCGCGATGGAGGCGCGCGCCTTCGGGGCACCCGGTCGGCGCACCTGGGCGAGGGTGGCGCGATTCGGCGCCGTCGAGTGGATCGTGATCGGTGCCGGATGCCTCGTGGCCGCGGCGTCCGCCACGGTCGCCGTCGCCACGGGGAGCTGGAATGTCATCTGGTCCTGACGGCGGCGATCATGCCGGTGGCCGCGACCCAGGCCTGACGGCCGCCCGGGACCGACCCGATCGCGATGGCGAGCCGGCCGCCTCGGCCATTCGTGCCATCCAGGACGCCGTGCGCGGCATCCGGAACCCGCTCGTGCTCATCGACGGGCCGAGCGGTGCGGGCAAGTCGACGCTCGCCGACGCACTGGTCGACCGGTGGCCGGGGCGACCGCCGCACCTCGTGCGCCTCGATGACGCCTA
>NZ_WJSP02000577.1 GCF_009720255.1 Agromyces humi
TGCCCGGCACGCCCGTCCTGTTCTACGGCGAGGAGATCGGCATGGGCGAGAACCGCGAGGAGGGCGGACGGATGACCGTGCGCACCCCGATGCAGTGGACCGACGGGGCGAACGGGGGCTTCTCGCGGGCGAGGCCCGGCCGCCTCGTCGCCGCACCCCCTACCGACGGGTACGCGCCCGAGCACGTGAACGTCGAGGCGCAGATGCACGACCCCGATTCGCTGCTCGCGACGATCCGGAAGTTCGCGGTGCGGTACCGCAGCTCCCCCGAGATCGGCTGGGGCCGGCTCGACCTGCTCGACACGGGCAACGACGCGGTGCTCGCCCACCAGCTCACCGCCGACGTCGGCCGGTTCGTCGCGGTGCACAACTTCGCGCCGCGCCCGGCGACCGTCGGCCTCGAGCTCGGCGAGGTGCCCGCCGGCGCCCGGTTCTCCGACCTCTTCGCCGTCGACGCGTTCGACCTCGACGAGCGGGGCCGCATCGACGTGCACCTCGACGCCTACGGGTACCGCTGGTTCCGGGTCGTCGATCCGGGCGATCGCCGGCTCACCTGAGTCGCAGGGCGAGCGGATGCCGCGGCGGCGCGCCCTGCGGCATCCGCTCGCGCAGCGTCCGTCCCCTCGGCTCAGCTCGCCTTGGCCTCGCGCTCCTCACGGACCCGCTGGCCGACGACGGCGGAGACGCCGTCCTGGCGCATCGAGACGCCGTAGAGCGCGTCGGCGATCTCCATCGTGCGCTTCTGGTGCGTGATGACGATGAGCTGGCTCGACTCGCGGAGATCCTCCATCGTGGTGAGGAGGCGGCCGAGGTTGGCATCGTCGAGCGCCGCCTCCACCTCGTCCATGATGTAGAACGGGCTGGGGCGCGCCTTGAAGATGGCGATGAGCAGGGCGACGGCGGCCAGTGATCGCTCGCCGCCCGAGAGCAGCGAGAGGCGCTCGATCTTCTTGCCGGCCGGCTTCACCGAGACCTCGATGCCGGTGGTGAGCATGTTGTCGGGGTCGGTCAGCGTGATGCTGCCCGTGCCGCCCGGGAAGAGCACCGGGAAGACCTCGGCGAACGCCGCCTGGGTGTCGTCGAAGGCGCCGCGGAAGATCGCCTCCATCTTGCCGTCGATCTCCTCGATGATCGTGAGCAGGTCCTTGCGGGTGTTCGCGAGGTCGGTGAGCTGCTCGGAGAGGAACTGGTGCCGCTGCTCGAGCGCGGCGAACTCCTCGAGGGCGAGCGGATTGACCCGGCCGAGCTGGGCCAGCTTGCGCTCGGCGGCGGCCAGGCGGCGCTGCTGCTCCTCGCGCACGAACCGGCGGGGCGCCGACTCCTCGTCCTCGCCGGGGATCTCCACGTCGGGGCCGTACTCGTCCACCAGCACGTCCTCGCCGAGGCCCAGCTCGGACTCGGCGCGCTCGACGAGCCCGGCGACGTGCAGCTTCTTCTCGTAGATGCGCGGTCGGCCGAAGTCGGACGCCGACGACTACCGCTACTTCCCCGAGCCCGACCTGCTCCCGGTGGAGCCGTCGCCGGAGCTCATCGAGCAGCTCCGCGCCGCCCTTCCCGAGCCTCCGGCGCGCCGCCGGCCAGCACGAGCGGATGCCGCATGAGCTGTCCGGTGGCGAGCAGCAGCGGGTCGCGACGGGAACGCGATGTTCGACGACGGCGGTCTACGAGCAGGTCCGAGCCGACCGGGTTGCGACGCCGTTCGGAACCCGAGTGCGTTGCTGACGGATGCCGCCA
>NZ_WJSP02000578.1 GCF_009720255.1 Agromyces humi
GCCGTGGAGTACCCGCCCCCGCCTGAGCCGCTCGCCGTCGGCGTCTATGACAACCACACGCACCTCGAGATCGCCGACGGCGCGCTGCCGCTCGACGTGCACGAGCACCTCGAGCGCGCGGCATCCGTCGGCGTCGTCGGCGCGGTGCAGGTCGGCACGGATGTCGCGACCTCGCGCTGGTCGGCCGACGTGGCCGAGCGCGAGCCGCGCCTCCTCGCCGCCGTGGCGCTGCACCCGAACGAGGCGCCCGAGCTCGAGGCATCCGGCACGCTCGACGATGCCCTCGTCGTCATCGACGAGCTCGCCGCCCGCCCGCGCGTGCGCGCGATCGGGGAGACCGGGCTCGACTTCTTCCGCACCGGCGACGACGGACGCGGTGCGCAGTTCCGCTCCTTCGAGGCGCACATCGACATCGCGAAGCGGCACGGGCTGGCCCTGCAGATCCACGACCGCGACGCGCACGACGCCGTGGTCGAGACCCTCCGGCGCGTGGGCGCGCCCGAACGCACGGTCTTCCACTGCTTCTCGGGCGGCGAGGAGCTCGCCCGGCTCGCGGCATCCGAGGGCTGGTACCTCTCGTTCGCCGGCAACGTGACGTTCAAGAACGCCGAGAACCTGCGCGAGGCGCTGCGGGTCGCCCCGCGCGACCGCATCCTCGTCGAGACGGACGCCCCGTACCTCACGCCCGTGCCGCTGCGCGGGCGTCCGAACGCGCCCTACCTCGTGCCGCACACCATGCGATTCATCGCCGAGGTGCTCGGCGCCGACCTCGACGAGTTGTGCGCGCAGATCGCGTCGAACACGGTGGCCGTGTACGGCCCGTGGCATGATGAGGCCGTGCGGGAGTCGACGGCGTGAACGCGCACCGGCATGAGGCCGACGGCGGTGGTGACCCCACCCCGCGCCTGCTCGGGCCCGCCGAGATCCGCGATCTCGCCGAGCTCCTCGACGTCACCCCCACGAAGAAGTTGGGGCAGAACTTCGTGCACGACGCGAACACCGTGCGGCGCATCGTGCAGAGCGCAGGCGTGCAACGCGACGAGACCGTGCTCGAGATCGGTCCGGGACTCGGGTCGCTCACGCTCGGGCTGCTCGAGGCCGGGGCATCCGTGATCGCCGTCGAGATCGACGGGCGCCTCGCCGAGCAGCTGCCGCACACCGTGCGGATCATGCAACCGGGCACGTCGCTCACCGTGGTGCACGCCGACGCGCTGCGCGTCACGGAGTTGCCCGGCGACCCCGTGCGGCTGGTGGCCAACCTGCCCTACAACGTGTCGGTGCCAGTGCTGCTGCACCTGCTCGAGCACATCCCATCGCTGCAGTCGGGCATCGTCATGGTGCAGGCCGAGGTTGGGCATCGACTCGCCGCCGAGCCGGGCTCGAAGGTCTACGGCTCGCCGAGTGCCAAGGCCGCCTGGTGGGGGCGCTGGCGGCTCGCCGGCCAGGTCTCGCGCATGGTGTTCTGGCCCGTGCCCAACGTCGACTCGGTGCTCGTCGGCTTCGCCCGCCGTGAGCAACCCGGCACCGAGGAGGAGCGCAAGGCGACGTTCGCGCTCGTCGACGCGGCGTTCCAGCAGCGCCGCAAGATGCTGCGCCAGTCGCTGTCGAGCGTGCTGGGCGGGTCCTCGTCGTCGGCCAGCGAGACCCTCGAACGCGCCGGCGTCGACCCGCAGTCGCGCGGCGAGCAGTTGCGGGTCGAGGACTTCCTGGCGATCGCACGCGCCGCGGC
>NZ_WJSP02000579.1 GCF_009720255.1 Agromyces humi
GCCGCGCTCGCCGCCCCCGACGCGCCGGCCCTCGCCGACCTCGCGGCCGACCTGGGCTTCGCCGACCAGGCGCACCTCACCCGCGAGTTCCGCGCGGTGATCGGGGAGACACCACGACGCTATGCGCTCGCAGCCGCCGCGGCGGCGGCCGCGGCATCCGTCGCCCCGGGCCCGTCGTGAGGTGACGCGAATCGACCTCGTCCGTGCCGTGAAGGTCGATTCGCGTCATCTCGCGGCAATCGCGGGCCGCCACCTCCCATTCGGCGACGGGCCGTCCTAGGGTGAAGGCGTGAGTCCCGCCAAGGACGATGCCGAGCTCCTCGAGATCGAGGGTCGCGAGGTGCGTGTCAGCAGCCCCGGCAAGGTGGTCTTCCCCGAGCCTGGGCTCACCAAGCTCGATCTCGTGCGCTACTACCTCGGCGTCGCCGAGGGCGCGCTGCGCGGCGCGGCCGGCCGGCCGATGGTGCTGAAGCGCTTCGTGAAGGGCATCTCGCAGGAGGCGTTCTTCCAGAAGCGCGCGCCCGAGAAGCGGCCCGAGTGGATCGACACGGCAACACTGCACTACGCATCGGGAAACTCCGCCGAGGAGGTCGTGGTGCGGGATGCCGCGGCGCTCGCGTGGGTCGTGAACCTCGGCTGCATCGACCTCAACCCGCACCCCGTGCGTGCCGAGGACCTCGAGCACCCCGACGAGCTGCGGGTCGACCTCGACCCCATGCCGGGCGTCGACTGGTCGCAGATCGTCGACGTGGCGATGGTCGTGCGGGAGGTGCTCGCGGACCACGGGCTCGTCGGGTGGCCGAAGACCTCGGGGTCGCGCGGCATGCACGTCAACGTGCGGATCGAACCCGAGTGGACCTTCCGCGAGGTGCGCCTCGCCGCCGAGACGCTCGCCCGCGAGACCGAGTTGCGCGCCCCGGGGCTCGCCACGGCGCGGTGGTGGAAGGAGGAGCGCGGCGAGAGCGTCTTCGTCGACTTCAACCAGAACGCGAAGGACCGCACGGTCGCGTCGGCGTACTCCATCCGTCCGCTGCCCGACGCGCGCGTGTCGACCCCGCTCGACTGGGACGAGGTGCGCGACAGCCGGCCCGAGCGCTTCACCGTGACGACCGTGCTGCAGCGGTTCGCCGAACGCGGCGACCCGGCCGCGGGCATCGACGACGCGGCCGGACGCCTCGACGGCCTGCTGCGGCTCGCCGAGGAGTTGGGCCCCGCGGAGAAGCCGCCGAAGTCGTCTGACGGTTCGGGCCGGCGGCAGTCGACGATGCCGCTCATCGAGGTCGCGCGCACGAAGACGAAGCCCGAGGCCATGGAGGCGCTCGAACGATGGAAGGCGAAGCATCCGACCCTCGTGCCGATGCTGGAGCCCGCGGACGTGCTCGTCGACGGCATGCGCGGATCGAGCTCGCTCTGGTACCGGATCCGGGTGAACCTGCAGCACGTGCCCGAGGCGGAACGGCCCGGGCAGGAGGCGCTCGAGGCCGACTACGACCCCTGGGCCGGCAAGGAGTGGAACCGGTCGTGAGCGACCTCGGCCCCGTCGATCCCGGCCACGCCGGGGAGGCCGCGTGGTTGCGACGCTGGCGCGTGCGCCCCGACGGCGACCCCGTCACGACCGCCTCGAGCACCCTCACGCCCGTGCGCACCGAGGTCGGCGCACCCGCCATGCTCAAGGTCGCCCACACGGACGAGGAGGTGCGGGGCGCCGACCTGCTCGCCGCGCTCGA